>NZ_JAGYFX010000189.1:0-5129 GCF_019946615.1 Pseudomonas sp. BF-R-01 | reverse complement strand
GCGATGGCATCGCTGCGGTCCGTCAGACAAACCGCGGTGATGCCATCGCCAGCAAGCCGGCTCCTACAAAAGCGTTCATTTCATGCCCAGTCTTTTGGCCATTCTTCCGAGATTCGCCCGATCCAAGCCCAGCTCACGCGCCGCGCTCGCCCAGTTATTGTGGTGCCGATCCAGGCACGCGCTGATCAATTGCCGCTGATAACTTTCAGTCGCCTCGCGCAAATCCCCTGACACCAATGTCACTGGCGTCGCGGTCGGCGACTCGGGCGTTACCTCAACGCTGCCGCTGGGTAAATCCAGATCCGCCGCACTCAAGCTGAGAATCTTCGGCCGTTCCCTGCAGTTACCCAGCGCTTTCAACGCGCTGCGCCCAATCAAGTGCTCCAGCTCCCGCACATTGCCCGGCCAGTCATACGCCAGCAACGACGCCTGGGCATCGCTGGTCAGGCGCAGGCTGTTGAGGCCCATGCGCGAACGGTTCTGCTCGAGGAAGAAACCGCTGAGCAGCAGCACATCCCGCCCGCGATCCCGCAGGGCCGGCACCAATAGCGGGTAAACGCTCAACCGGTGGTAGAAGTCGGCACGATAACGGCCACTGCGCACTTCTTCGGCCAGGTCGCGATTGGTCGCGGCGATGAGCCGCACATCGACTTGATGTTCTTTGTCCGAACCCAGCCGCTGCAATTGACCGCTTTGCAGCACGCGCAGCAATTTGGCCTGCACCGTCAGCGACAGTTCGCCGACTTCATCGAGAAACAGCGTGCCGCCATTGGCCAGTTCGAATTTGCCGCGACGGTCGCTGGTTGCCCCGGTGAAGGCGCCGCGCACATGGCCGAACAGTTCGCTTTCCACCAGCGTGTCCGGCAGCGCGGCGCAGTTGAGGCTGATGATCGGCTTGTCGGCCCGGGGCGAGGCGGCGTGAATCGCTTGGGCCACCAACTCCTTGCCGACCCCGGTTTCACCGGTAATCAGCACGGTCAGGTCGCTGCCGCCGACCAGGCTGATCTCTTCCACCAAGCGTTTGTGGGCCTTGCTCTGACCGATCATCTCGCGGTTCTGCTGGCCGCTGGCCTGTCGGTACACCTCGGCGCGTTGATGCTCGTCTTCAACACGATTGGCCAGCCGTTCGATGCGCTCGGCGGCATTGACCGTGGCGGCGGCAAGGCTGGCGAAGGCTTGCAGGGCGTCCAGTTCGATCGGTTCCAAGCGTTCCGGGTCGAGGGCGTCGAGGGTCAACAAACCCCACGGACGTTCGTCGATAAACAGCGGGCAACCCATGCAGTCATGGACTTCAAGGTGATCGTCGAGGCCATCGACCAGTCCGTCATAGGGATCGGGCATGTCGCTGTCAGCGGCGAAGCGGGTCGGGCCGGGGCTACTGAGTAGGGCTTCGAAGCGCGGGTGTTCGCTGACCTTGAAGCGCCGGCCGAGGGTGTCGGTGCTCAAGCCGTCGACGGCCAGCGGCACCAGCCACTCGCCATCAAGGCGCAGCAGCGCAGCGGCGTCGCAGGGAAGCAAGGCGCGCATGGCTTCGAGCAGGCGCCGATAGCGCTCGCCCTCGGGGAGTTCGCGGGACAGGTCCGAGACCAGGGGAAGCAGTGTGGTGAGCAAGGATTTTGCAGTCATAGTGACTCCGTGTAGTCGGTATGACTATAAGGTAGGGGGTGTCGTTATGACTAGAATGTTTTTAACTTGTTGATTTGTAACGATTAAATAACTGGCACGGAAACTGATAAGCATAGGGCAGTCAGTTAGAAAACCAAGTCGTTCAGGAGTCACCTTATGCTTAGCGTTCAAGACCGTGCAATCGTCAAATCCACTGTGCCGTTGCTGGAAAGCGGCGGCGAAGCATTGATCACGCATTTTTACCGCATGATGCTCTCCGAATACCCGGAAGTTCGCCCGCTGTTCAACCAGGCGCACCAGGCCACCGGTGATCAACCTCGCGCCCTGGCCAACGGCGTGTTGATGTATGCGCGCCACATCGATCAGCTCGACCAATTGGGCGACCTGGTGGCCAAGATCATCAACAAGCACGTGGCGCTGCAAATCCTCCCGGAACACTACCCGATTGTCGGCACCTGCCTGTTGCGTGCGATTTCCGAAGTGTTGGGTGACGAGATTGCCACGCCGGAAGTGATGAGCGCCTGGGGCGCGGCGTACGGTCAACTGGCCGAGATCCTGATCGGCGCTGAAACCAGCATCTACGACCAGAAAGAACAGGCCCCGGGCGGCTGGCGCGGTGCGCGGGAGTTCATCGTTGCGGCCAAGGTCGAGGAAAGCGCGGAAATCATTTCGTTCTACTTCGAACCGGCAGACAAAGGTCCGATCCTCGCGGCAGAACCCGGCCAGTACATCGGCATGAAACTGATCCTCGATGGCGAAGAGATTCGTCGTAACTATTCGCTGTCGGCCCTGGCGAACAAAGGTCAGTACCGCATCAGCGTCAAGCGTGAACACGGTGGCCGTGCCTCGAACCATTTGCATGATCAACTGCACGTAGGCGCCAGCATTCAGCTGTTCCCGCCATCGGGCGAATTCACCCTGAGCGACAGCGATAAACCGTTGGTGCTGATCAGCGGCGGCGTTGGTATTACCCCGACCCTGGCGATGCTGGAAGCGGCGCTGGAAACCAAGCGGCCGGTGCATTTTATCCACTGCGCACGTAATGGCAGCGTTCACGCGTTCCGTGACTGGATTGATGGTTTGGCCGAGCGTCACCCGCAACTCAAGCGTTTCTACTGCTACGACGAAGATGACGGCGTGAGCCCGGCGGCGCACAAGGTCGGGTTGTTGAGTCAGGAACAACTGGGCGAGTGGTTGCCACAGCAGCGCGATCTGGATGCGTACTTCCTGGGGCCTAAAGGCTTCATGGCGGCGGTGAAGCGTCACCTGAAAGCCTTGGGTGTACCGGAGAAGCAAAGCCGCTACGAGTTCTTCGGCCCGGCTTCGGCGTTGGAATAACCCCCAAACCCGTAGGAGCAAGGCTTGCCTGCGAAGGCGTCTTCAAGATCGCCTTCGCCGGCAAGCCGTGCTCCTACAGATTTGGGGACGCATCAGAGTTGTGTGACTGGCGCAGAACCTTGTAGGAGCCGGCTTGCCGGCGATGGTGTCTTCAAAATCGCCATCGCAGGCAAGCCGTGCTCCTACAGGGCGTGTGTCGCTGGCAATCCGGGGTGTTTCAGCCTTTCAATTCTTTCAAATGCTTGTACACCGTCGCCCGTCCCATGTTCAGCACGTTGGCCACATAGTTCGAGGCGCTTTTGCCTTTGAAGGCGCCTTCGGCGTGCAGGGCCAGCACCAGTTCGCGTTTGTGGTCGCGGGTCAGCAGGTTCAGGCTCAGTTGACGTTCGCGCAGCCAGCCGTGAAGGAAGGTATTGATGCGCTCCTGCCAGTCATCGCGGAACAGTGAGTCCGGTTGCGGGATCAGCTTGCTCGGCGACAGGAACAAGTCCAGCGCGGCCTTGGCATTTTCGAACAGTGAAATATTCAGGTTGATGCACAGCACCGCCAGCGGATGACCGTCGCTGTCGCGCAGCACGCTGCTCAGGCTGCGAATTTTCTGACCATCCCAATTCAACTTTTCGTACGGCCCGATGTTCCGTTCGCTGATGTCATCGCTGAGCATGTCTTCCAGCGCCGAGTCGTCACCCACTTCCCGTTTCGACAGGTTGTTGGCGATGTAGTCGACTTTCTGTGTGCGCAGATCGTGCAGCACCACCTCGGCGTGGGGGAAGAACAACGTAGCGATGGCATCGGCGATCGCGCGGAAGTTGTCCAGGGCCGGGTCTTTTACAGGTGCGTTCATACAATGGAGCTCCAGGCAGCGTCAGCGCCCTGCAAAAAGGGCGCTGGAAGTTTGCCGTAATCGTGTCGACACGTCACCTGAGGACGCCGGTCAGCCCAGGCGAGCAGGGGACAGCATCCCGGCGTCCAGGCCAAAACGCTTGAGTTGCTCGGGCAGTGCTTCGCCGCGTACCAGCGCGGCGCTGGCCTGGCCCATGGCGGGCGAAGTCTGGATGCCGTAACCGCCTTGCGCCGCAACCCAGAACAGCCCCGGCACCTGCAGATCGAAACCGGACAGCAAATCGCCATCGGCGACGAAGCTGCGCAGGCCGGCCCAGGTGCGGGTCGGGCGGCGGATGGTCAGGGTGGTGGCTTCTTCGATCTGGTAGATGCCCATGGCGATGTCCAGTTCTTCGGGCTGCACGTCGTGTGGTTCAACCGGGTCGGCATTGGCCGGCGAGCCAAGGAACATGCCGGCGTCCGGCTTCATGTAGAACGACTCGTCGAGGCTGACCAGCATCGGCCAATGGTGGATGTCCGCGCCTTCCGGCCCGGCGAAGATGAATGCTGCACGGCGTTTCGGTTGCAGGCCCAGCGGCTTCGCGCCGGCCAGTTCGCCGATCTTGTCGGCCCAGGCGCCGGCAGCGTTGATGATGACCGGGGCGCTGAAGGTCTGGCCGTTGGTTTGAACCTGCCACACACCTTCGCCGTCGCGGGTCAGGCTCAGGACTTCTGAGTCGGTATGCACTTCACTTTTATTGCGTCGGATGCCACGCAGGTAACCCTGGTGCAAGGCGTCGGTGTCGATGTCGCTGGCGGTCGGATCGTAGATCGCGCCATGGACTTTTTCCCGGCGCAGGATTGGCAAACGCGCGCAGGCCTCGTCGGCGCTGAGCAGTTGCATCTCCGGCACCGTGGCTTTGGCGCTCAGGTATTGGTTGTTCAGTTCGGCCGGGTCGCCGGTGAAGTCCACGGTCATTTCGCCGCGCGGGGTCAGCAACGGGTGTTCGCAGAAACCGGCAGGCGGGGCGTCGAAGAAATCGCGGCTGGCCTGGGTCAGTGCTCGGACCTGCGGTGTGCCGTAAGCGGCGGTGAACAGCGCCGCCGAGCGTCCGGTGGAGTGGTAGGCCGGATGGGATTCGCGTTCGAGCACGATCACTCGGGCGTGCTGCGACAGCCAGAAACCGGTGGAAGCGCCGGCGATCCCGCCGCCGATGATGATGAAGTCTGCCTGGCTCATGAGTGTCTCCTGTCGAGCGCAAATGCCAATAGTGTCGGTGCCCCCTGTAGGAGCGAGGCTTGCCCGCGAAGGCGGTGTGTCATTCTCAATATATGTTTAATGA
>NZ_JAGYFX010000188.1:0-5170 GCF_019946615.1 Pseudomonas sp. BF-R-01 | reverse complement strand
AACCCCCACCAACCCCAGCCCCCAACAGCTCTAAGCCCACTGGAATTCCAGAAAAACCCTGCTGTACTCAGCCAAGGTTCTGGAGATGAGCCTGTCGTAAATCTGCAGGATGCATAACTCGATACAGTCTCGATAGGAAACCTATCAAGGACACTCTCATGTCTCTGTTCAAACGTTCAGTCACTGAGTTGTTAGGTACGTTCTGGCTGGTGTTGGGGGGTTGCGGCAGTGCGGTTCTGGCCGCGTCTTCTCCGCTTGGGATCGGAGTGCTCGGTGTAGCCATCGCGTTTGGTCTCACCGTGCTGACCATGGCCTTCGCCATCGGCCACATCTCCGGTTGCCACCTCAACCCCGCCGTGTCGGTCGGTTTGTCAGTCGGTGGCCGATTCCCCGCCAAGGAACTGCCCGCCTACATCATCGCCCAGGTCATCGGCGGGATCATCGCCGCCGCGTTGATCTACTACATCGCCAGCGGCAAGGAAGGCTTCGACCTCTCCGCCGGCCTGGCCTCCAACGGCTACGGCGAACACTCCCCCGGCAAATACTCGATGGCCGCAGGCTTTGTCTGTGAACTGGTGATGACGGCGATGTTTGTGCTGATCATCCTCGGCGCCACCGACAAACGTGCGCCGGCCGGGCTCGCACCGATCGCTATCGGCCTGGCCCTGACGCTGATCCACCTGATCTCGATTCCCATCACCAACACCTCGGTCAACCCGGCCCGCAGTACCGGCCCGGCCCTGATTGTCGGCGGCTGGGCGATCGCGCAATTGTGGATGTTCTGGGTCGCGCCGCTGCTGGGTGCGGTGGTCGGTGGTGTGACGTATCGGTGGCTGGGCAAGGAAGGCACTTGACCCCATGGAAGAGGATCAGTCCTGTCGGTAAGGCAAGGCGGTCCTCGCTTCCTCGGCATAGGCCAGGACGCCGAGACGCTCCTGATGAAGGAAGTCTTTGACGGCGGCTTTCAAGCCGGGATGGCGCAAGTAGTGCCAGGAATGGGTGATCACCGGTTCAAACCCGCGAATCAGTTTGTGCTCACCCTGAGCACCGGCATCGAAACGCTGAAAACCGTTGGCAATTGCGTAGTCCATCCCTTGATAGAAACACGTCTCGAAATGCAGACGATCGAACTCCGCCAGACAGCCCCAGTAACGCCCATAAAAACTGTCGCCGCCCACCAGGCTGAAGGCCATGGCCACCGGCCGTGAGCCCTGTTTGGCCAGGACCACGCGAATCGATTCCGGCATGCGCTCGGCCAACAGACTGAAAAATTCCCGCGTCAGATAGGGCCTTTGCCGGCGCACCGCGTAGGTGTTGGCGTAACAGGCGTAAACGAAATCCCACTGCGCCTGATCCAGTTGCTTGCCTTCCAGCCACTCGAAATCAAACCCCTGCCCCGCCACTTGCTCGCGCTCTTTGCGCATCTGCTTGCGCTTGCGCGAACTGAGGACGTCGAGGAAGTCCTGAAAATCCCGATAGCCGCGATTTTGCCAGTGGTACTGACAGCCGATGCGCTGCAGCCAGCCGGGTTGTTCGGCCAGCGCCGCGTCGGTGAACGGATCGGTGAAATTGATGTGCGCACTGGAGAGCTCTTCGATCTCGAGGTAGCCCGGCAAACTTTTCAGCAGTTCGAAACCGTCCTCGACCGAGGCCGCCAGCAAGCGCGGTCCGCTGACCGGGCTGAACGGCACGGCGGTCAACAGTTTGGGGTAATAGTCGATGCCGGCACGCTCGCAGGCATCGGCCCAGGCGTGATCGAACACGTACTCGCCATAGGAATGCCACTTGCGGTAACTGGGCAGCGCGGCGATCAACCGGTCCCCGTCCATGTGCAACAGATGCTCGGGCTGCCAACCGGAATGCGCGCCGACGCTGCCACTGTCTTCCAGTGCACTGAGAAAGGCATGGCGCAGAAACGGCTGGGTTTGCGGCACCAGGGCATCCCAGCTGTGCGGGGCTATTTCGGACAGACGTTCCAGGCGTTGCAGCGGCATCACTTCCCTCTCCACTTCTTGGCGTAAAAGCCTCGCGAGTATCGCCTATCGAGGCGCAATCCACACTCGTGATCCGCCGACAGGGCCCGGAATAGAAAGTTCCTTCGCACTTTGTATCGTCATCGAGCCGCCATCACTTTGCCACTGCCTTGTCATAAACCATCGCGATACTGGCGCCAGTTTTTAGAGCGTCGGGTTCTTAGCCCGATCACTGTTTTCCGTCCGACATCGGTCGGTTGTGCCCTGGATGGCTAAGTCATCCCCTCTCATCTTCGGAGATTGATATGCGTCTTGCTTCCACGAAAACTGCGGCGGCCCTGTGTGGCGGTCTGCTGCTGGCCATGAGTGTTCCGGCCAGCGCCGCAGTCGACGCCAAACTGCTCGACATGCTGAAGGCTAACGGTTCGATTACCAACGCGCAGTACAGCGAGTTGCAAGCCGAACTGGCCAGGGATCAGAAGGATCAGCAAATCGCCCGTCAGGCTCAGCAAGAGACTAACGAGCAGATCGCGGCCACCGCGAAGAAAACCGAAGCACTGAGCACCTTCGACCAGAAACTGGCGTGGGCTGCCAAGACCCAGTTCAAGGGTGACGTGCGTTTCCGCCAGGAAACGGTCAAGAACGACGGTGTTTCCAACACCGGCGACCAGGATCGTCAACGTATTCGCGTCCGCCTGGGTGCCTACACTGCAATCAACCCGCAAGTGGACACCGGCATCCGTATTGCCACTGGCAGCGACAACGACTCTCGTTCCACCAACCAGAGCCTGGATGGCAACTTCACCAAGAAGGATATCTGGCTGGACCAGGGTTACGTCGACTACCACCCTGACGCCATCAAGAATCTGCACTTGATCGGCGGCAAGATGGCGCAACCATGGGTGAGCATGGGCGACATCATCTGGGATAGCGACATCAACCCGGAAGGTCTGGCAGTGACTTACAAATACCCGCTGGGCGGCAGCACCGAGCTGTTCGGTAGCGCCGGCCACTTCACCCTCAAGGACAACGTCGACGGCGAAGGCAAGCAGTTCCGCCACGACCTGCGTCTGTACTCAGGCCAGTTGGGCGCGCGTTTCGCGATCACTGACAACCTGAAAATGACCTTGGGTGGCAGTCTCTACGCTTACGACAACGACAACGACATCAACAATACCTGTGCGGCGAACACCTGCCGACTGGCCATTAACGGCAACACGGCGAACGAACAGTTCAAACTGTACGAAGGCTTTGGTCAGCTCGACATCGGCGGCCTGCCAATGCCACTGTCGATCTACGGTCAAGTCGTCAACAACGACGATGCCAGCAACGATCAGGACATGGGCTGGCTGGCCGGTGTCAAGACCAACGTCTTCGGCTTCGGCGTGGACTACAACTATCGTGACGTACAGCGTAACGCCGTGGTCGGCGCCTTCACCGACTCTGACTTCGCCAACGGTTTCACCGGTTCGCGCGGCAGCAAGTTGAAAGTGAGCTACGAGATCGACAAGAACTTCGCCCTCGGCGCGACGTACTTCATGGCTGATTCCGACTACACCAACGCCACCCTGCGCGACTCGAAAATCAACACCCTGCAACTGGATGCCGAAGCCAAGTTCTGATCCCTGCTACACGGTTCGGGCAAGGACGCCCAAACTGCTTTTACAAACTCGCGCTGCTGTATCGGTCCCCATCATCCGTCCGATACCGCAGCGCGAGTTTTTTTATGCAAAAAAAAGATCGCAGCCTTCGCTGGCTGCGATCTTTTCATTTACCGCGACAACTCAACGCTTGCGCAGAATCACGCTACCAATCGAATAACCGGCGCCGAACGAGCTGAGCACCGCCAGCGAACCCGCCGCCAGATCATCCTGGTTCTTGTGAAACGCAATCACCGAGCCCGCAGAGCTGGTGTTGGCGTAGGTGTCGAGAATCACCGGGGCTTCTGCTTCGGTAGCTTCGCGGCCCAGCAGTTTCCTCACGATCAAGTGGTTCATGCTGAGGTTGGCCTGGTGCAGCCAGAAGCGCTTCACGTCGCCGACGTTGAGCTGGTTCTCTTCCAGGTGCGCACCGATCAGCTCGGCCACCATCGGGCAGACTTCCTTGAACACCTTGCGGCCTTCCTGCACGAACAGCTTGTCTTTGGCACCAATGCCCTCTTCCGCCGCGCGGTTGAGGAAGCCGAAGTTGTTGCGGATGTTGTTGGAGAACTTGGTCAGCAGCTTGGTGCTGACCACGTCGAACTGGTACTTGGACGTCGCCAGGTCCGCTCGCTCGATGATCACCGCAGTGGCCGCGTCGCCGAAGATGAAGTGGCTGTCGCGGTCACGGAAGTTCAGGTGACCGGTGCAGACTTCCGGGTTGACCATCAGCACTGCCCGAGCCTGGCCCAGTTGCACGCTGTTGGCCGCCGCTTGAATGCCGAAGGTTGCCGAGGAGCAGGCCACGTTCATGTCGAAACCGAAACCCTGGATGCCCAGCGCTTCCTGGACTTCGATGGCGATGGCCGGGTAGGCGCGTTGCAGGTTGGAGCAAGCGACAATCACGCCGTCGATGTCCGCCGCGGTTTTGCCGGCACGCTGCAAGGCTTGTTCGGCCGCGCCGATGGCCATCTGGCAAAGCACCGACCACTCGTCGTTCGAGCGCTCCGGCAGGCGTGGCGTCATGCGTTGCGGGTCGAGAATGCCGTCCTTGTCCATGACGAAGCGGCTTTTGATACCGGAGGCTTTTTCGATAAACGCGGCGCTGGATTCGGTCAATGCCTCGACTTCGCCACGGGCGATGGCGTCGGCGTTGTCGGCGTTGAACTGCGCGACGTAAGCGTTGAAAGACTGCACCAGCTCTTCGTTGGAAATGCTGTTGGCCGGGGTGTACAGGCCGGTGCCGCTGATGACGACGTTATGCATGGTCGTTTCTCTAATCTGTTCAGGCAGAAAGCATTGGCACCGACGTACCAATACATAAAGGGTCTGTTCCCGTCACAGGAAGCAAACCTGGCATCGCTTTATTCCGAACCGCCCGAACCTGTGGAGGCTCAAAACCGCGGGGCCGGCGTTTATAGGCGCGAAGTTTGCCATAAACGTTGGGGTTTGGCGCCTTTTGCGAGTGTAACGGCACTACGGTTCAAGTAATGACAAACGGCAGATATCCAACCTGTAGGAGCACGGCTTGCCGGCGAAGGCGGCCTTGAACCTTGC
>NZ_JAGYFX010000187.1:0-5276 GCF_019946615.1 Pseudomonas sp. BF-R-01 | reverse complement strand
CTCCTACAGGGGGTTACGGGGTGCTCAGACGCGCGTGCTGATCCAAGACACCAGCAGCGCCAACCCCAGGCAGGCGAAACCGAAGCGGTAGAAAAACCGGTTCATGCGCAAGGTCGCACCATCCAGCATCAACATTGGCTCATCGATGCGACGGCTCTGGCTCTGCGCTTCGAGGTTGGCCATCGCGCGTTGTTCACGACGACGCGTGGCGTGCAACAGCCAGCTGCCCGGAAAGGCCAGCAGCAAGGCGAGCAGGTTGATCAATTTGGCGGGATGGGCGGTAAACAGCGTCATCAAATGCAGCGACATCACGAACCTCGGACAAAACAGGTGTGGCGGAAGCCAGATCGACGACCGCGGCGCGGATTCTACCGAAAGCCGTCCCTCCTGCCCGCCGCTATACGATAAATAACTCACCATTTGGCAGATTCCTGCCCTGCGTCACGGCTTCGTCATCTGAATGCGCCAATCTCTCGCCCCACCAAAACCGACATGGATACCGTCATGCTGCACGCTGAAAACCAGGATCGCCTCTATCTCATTGCTCAAAGCGACGAACAACAAACTTTGGTCGGCAGCCTTGCCTTCAACGTTCAGGATCGTCATTGGCTGGTGTATTGCGCGCTGGGCGGGCATCAACATGCGGATCTGCCGGAGGCGGATTTGCTGACAGGGGTGAGTGTGCTGGAGTTTTACTCGCAAGCCGCCTGACACCGCAGCCCCCTTGTAGGAGCGAGGCTTGCCCGCGAAGGCGGCCTCTCATTCAACATTGATGTCGCCTGACACACCGTCTTCGCGGGCAAGCCTCGCTCCTACACGGGATCGGCGGTGCAGGCACAAAAAAGCCCGGGGCCATCACTGGCGCCGGGCTTTTTGATTTCAGCGAAAACTTATTCGCCGAGAATCTGACCCACGGTCGGGTCCTTGAACAGGCGCGTCAATGCATCGCTCAACACATCGCTGACCAGCTTGGTGTTGGTTTCCTGGTTCGGTGCCATGCCGAAACGCTGGTCCAGGGATGCACCGTAACGACCGCTGTAGCGGCGGTTGGCGTTCTGCACGTCAGAGCGGAAGGTCGCGCCGATGGTCGCCTCGGTCACATACATGCCTTCTTTAGGCGACTGATACTTCAGCTCGGCCAGGGTCACGGTCAGTTGCGGGGCATTCGGCGCATTGTTAGTCGGGGTAAAGCCGAGCAAGCGCACGGCCGCTTCGGCCTGGGCCTGCAGCTTCGGTAGAATCTGCGCGCCCTGCACCGTGATCGCGCTGGTCTCCGGATACAGACCGCCACGGGTGCCCAGGGTTGGCGACGGACGACCGTCCACCACACGCACCACGACTGGCTGGCCATGGCCGACCGGTGCCAGCTGAGTGGTCAGCTTCGGCTCCGGACTCAGTTGTTGCGGGCTGTGGGCGCAGCCAACCAGGGTCAAACTGGTCACAGTGATCAAACCGAACAACAGGCGTTGCAACATGCTCTTCTCTCCAGAATCAGGCACAAACAGGCCGGCAGTATAGCGGTGCGCCACTGCGGGTAACTAGCGTCATGCAACGAATACCAGAATCTCAGACAAACCCCGTGGACCGCGGTTCCTGTCACACATCGTTCACCCTCCTTTCACCTGCGCGTCACGACTTGCTGACAACGTATGCGGTAAATCCCACGAGGTATTTCCCATGCGCCTTCTCGTCTCCCTGTTCACACCGCGCCCGTTGCATCGCTGCTTCGCCCTGCTCGACCGCAACGGCCATTGCCAGGCATTCAAGCAGTGCAGCCTCCAGCCGATGGGCGATGGCTGGGTCGAAATCGAAGAAATCCGCCTCAACTGGCTGCACCATCCCCTGCCCGCCAGCGCCCGTGTCAACCAGCGCCAACCCCGTGCTCGCGCTCAACAACTGCTGGCGACCTGACCAGACGCCTAATAAAAGTCATTAAACACGTCCATTTCCCCGCGTTTCTTAGATACAATCTCCCCCCGATTATAAGGACGTCTCCTGATCGGGCCTCGCAGCAATCGTCAATGCTTCGGTATTGGCACCCCGCACCGCCCACAGAGAGCCGCCCACACAGATCGAGTGAAGCTGGCGCGCTTGCTGTTCCTTGAGCAAAAACCCCACTTTTCGCGAATCTGCAGAGCTGTCATTACGCTCGGTCACTGAGCTGTTTGCCCGTTTTGCCTGTCATGTATTCCATGGCGGCGATCCATCCGGGCACGGTGCCAGGCTGGGACAGCCCTTTTTTGAGGTTCACGTCTTCAAAAGAGCGTGAAAAAAACGGGTTTTCACAACTTCACAAGAGTGTGGCGAGCAAATGAATAGTTTTGCGTCTGAACATGCACCATTAGCGTCTGAAACAGCCCAACGACACAGGACCGAGTATTCCTCGAACACCGGAGCCTGAAGCCTGTCCGCTACGGATTTGGTTGCACAAACGGATGTCTCGACCATAAGTCGAATTGCCAGTCGCGCGTTGAAATGAGTTCATTGACCTCATAAACCCGGCCGGTAGCGTCCGTCGAAGTTGCGATAAATTGCGAAGATTCGGACATGGCGACACTGCCATGGGTACCTGGGGCATCACTGACACGCCCTGAACGCCTGGCAGCCATGCCGACAATTTGGTGCTGCAGATTTTGGAGACGCGTTAAATGGCGCATAACGAAGCAGTCGACGTAGTACTGGTTGGGGCCGGCATCATGAGTGCCACCCTCGCTGTACTGCTCAAAGAGCTCGACCCCGCGATCAAGCTGGAAGTCGTCGAGCTGATGGATTCCGGTGCCGCGGAGAGTTCCAACCCGTGGAACAACGCCGGTACCGGTCACGCCGGGCTGTGTGAGCTCAATTACACGCCGCAGGCCGCCGACGGCACCGTCGACATCAAGAAAGCCGTGCACATCAACACTCAGTTTGAAGTGTCGAAGCAGTTCTGGTCCTACCTGACCAAAAAAGGCACCTTCGGCTCGTGCAAGACCTTCATCAGCCCGGTGCCGCACCTGAGCTTCGTCCAGGGCGACAGCGGCGTGTCCTTCCTCAAGGAACGCTTCAAGGTGCTGAGCAAGCACCACGCCTTCGCGGACATGGAATACACCGAAGACAAGGCAAAAATGGCCGACTGGATGCCATTGATGATGCCGGGGCGTGACGCTGGCGAAACCCTCGCCGCCACCCGTGTTATCAATGGCACCGACGTCAACTTCGGCGCGCTGACCAACCAGTTGCTCAAGCACCTGACCAGCGCACCCGATGCCCAGGTCAAGTACTGCAAGCGCGTGACCGGCCTGAAGCGCAACAACGGCGGCTGGACCGTCAGCATCAAGGACGTCAACAGCGGTAACACCCGCGAAGTCGACGCCAAATTCGTGTTCCTCGGTGCGGGCGGCGCGGCATTGCCGCTGTTGCAGGCCTCGGGCATCGAAGAAAGCAAAGGCTTCGGCGGCTTCCCGATCAGCGGCCAGTGGCTGCGTTGCGACAACCCTGAAGTGGTCAAGCATCACCAGGCCAAGGTGTACAGCCAGGCTGCCGTGGGTTCGCCACCGATGTCGGTGCCGCACCTGGACACTCGCGTGGTCGATGGCAAGAAGTCCCTGCTGTTCGGACCTTACGCCGGTTTCACCACCAAGTTCCTCAAGCACGGCTCCTTCATGGACCTGCCGATGTCGGTTCGCGCCGGCAACATCGGCCCGATGCTGGCCGTGGCGAAAAACAACATGGACCTGACCAAGTACCTGGTCAGCGAAGTGATGCAGTCGATGGAACAGCGTCTGGATTCCCTGCGTCGCTTCTACCCTGAAGCGAAAGCCGAAGACTGGCGCCTGGAAGTGGCCGGCCAACGGGTGCAGATCATCAAGAAAGACCCGAAAAAGGGCGGCGTTCTGCAGTTCGGTACCGAACTGGTCGCGGCCAAGGACGGTTCCCTTGCTGCCCTGCTGGGTGCTTCGCCAGGCGCGTCGGTGACCGTTTCGATCATGCTGGAACTGATCGAAAAATGCTTCCCGGCCCAAGCGTCCGGCGAGTGGGCAGCCAAACTGGCGGAAATCTTCCCGGCCCGGGAAAAGGTTCTGGAAACCGATGCTGCGCTGTATCGCAAGATCAACGCGCAGAACAACATCGCGCTGGAACTGGTTGAAGAAAGCAGCGAGACACCAAGCTTCGCTTGATTCGGCCCCATAAAAAAGCCCCGCTCTCATTGAGAGCGGGGCGTTTTTTTATGCCTGTTTCACGACAAACCTGATTTTGTAGGAGCCGGCTTGCCGGCGATGGCGGTAGCTCTGACACACCGCGTTGCGCCCATCGCCAGCAAGCTGGCTCCTACAGGAACAAGGATTACTTCAGCCGCGGGCTTTTTCGATCAGTTCGATGTAGTCCGGTGCGTTGCGCTGATCCTTGATCAGGGCAACGAAGTCATTGCCGTGCTCGTCCTTGCCGTCCAGATCAAATCCGGCCTCGACGAAGAACGTCAGAAAACGCTCGAAGTCGTCGATGCGCAGGCCACGGTAGGCCTTGATCAGTTTGTGCAGGGACGGCGAAGTGGCGTCGACCGGTTCGAAATCGAGAAACAACTTGATCTGCTCGTCGCCGATCTCGTCACCAATCACTTGTTTCTTATCTTTACGCATTGCCGACTCCAGCTCGCAGACATTTCACGGGGCGGGCAGTTTACCCCTCACTGGCCGCCGGGCTCAACGCGGACGAACGGCCCCGGTGTGCAGATCGGCCCAGACATGACCGTTGGCGTAGCTGAGGAACTGGCAATACACCGTGTCATTGCGCAGCAAGTCGATCACCACGCGGTATTGCGCCATCGGGTAAAACAGCGTCAGGGTTTTGCTCTTGTCGTCGTAGATCGGCTTTTTCAGGCTTTTGCTTTCGCCATCGAAGTTGACCAGCACCTGATTGATGGTCGCGCCCTTGTTCAAGGATTTGCCCTTGAGGCGGATCAGCAGCGGAGACGTTACCGGGATCGGCTGTTGAGTGGACTGCCGTTGGCTGCCGACCACCACCGAATACTCGGTGACCTGCAGCAATTGTTGCTGCTCCGGTTCGGCATCACGCAGCGTCAGGTCGTCAGGCGGCAGAAACTGCCCGTGCATCAGCGCCGGCGCGGCGGCCAGCGGCAGGCTGAGGGTCAGCAACAGGGCGGCGCAGCTGCGGATCAAAAGGCTCATGACGGGCTCCGAAAGGCGGGGCCGGGCACTTTAGCATGGGTACACACCGTCCCTGTAGGAGCGTGGCTTGCCCGCGAAGGCGGTGTGTCAGTCGATAACTAAGGGACTGAC
>NZ_JAGYFX010000186.1:0-5414 GCF_019946615.1 Pseudomonas sp. BF-R-01 | reverse complement strand
GTGTCGATTGACACAACGCCTTCGCGGGCAAGTCGGATCGCCGCACCGCTCGCTCCTACATCTGTGCTGTGCATTAAGACCACTCAAGCGCCGGCAAACCGCACGCACTCGGCTTGAACGCTTTCAACGTACGAAGAATGCCATCGGCGTGTGCGTATTTTTCGTCGGCCATTGCAGCATCGGGAATCGCAATCGCCGTCATCCCCGCCGCTTTCGCCGCAGTCACGCCGAACGGCGAATCTTCGAAGACCAGGCAATCCCCCGGCGCCACGCCCAGGCGGCGTGCTGCGGTGAGGAAGATGTCCGGCGCCGGTTTGGCCGCACCGACTTCCGGGTCATCGGCTGTCACGACGAAGTCGAACAGCGCAAACCAGTCACGGTGCAACGTGGTTTTCTGGCCAAACGACAGACGCGACGAACTGGTGCCCACCGCGATCGGAATGTTGTTGGCCTTCAAGTGCCGCACCAGCTCCTCGGCACCGGGCATCGCCAGCGCGGTGGGAAAACGCTCGCGCATCAGCGGCTCGCGGATCACCAGGAACTCCTCGGCGGTAATCGGCAGGTCCAGCGCTTCAACCACATAACGCGCCAGATCACCCGCACCACGGCCGATGATGTTCTGTTTGACGCTCCAGTCGAAGGTCCGGCCATATCGCTCGGCAATCATCGACGTGACTTCGGTGTAAATGCCCTCGGTGTCCAGCAGCAAGCCGTCCATGTCGAAAATCACGGCTTTGATCGGGCCGAACTCTTTCAGCGGTGCATTCATCGCATCTGATCCGTTTTTAATGACACCCCGGTCGGCTCAGGCATAGCTGATTCCGGGATTTGATTAAAGGGTTCAGCAGCATAGCGAGCGCGGCCGGCAGAGAGCAACGGGCAATCTCCCGACGGTGACAAAACCTTCGCCGAATCGCTGAGCATGATTTAGCGATTCGCCCTACACCAAACACCTCCTTTCCCGACTTCTTTCCTCGTTGATCCCCCGCAAAGTCTCGCGACCCCAATTTATCCGCGCGAGGGACTGCGAATGTTCAACCCTGACAAGGTCCTGGCCTTGAACAACGCCATCGGCCTGTTGGTGGTGGCAGCCATGAACCCCGAGCACCCGGACGTTGAAGCTCTGCTCGGCGATTTTCACCTGTGCCTCAATGACTACGAGGCCTGGGCGGAAAGCTTCTGGACAGGATGGGCGCTGGAGGTCGAGCAAGTGTTCAAGGTCGGCAACGACGTTCGTTTGAGCACACCGAGGGATTCCTCCTCCCCCGTCAGTTCGACGATCGCCACATGCCCGGCCAGCGGTCCGTTGACCCTCGTGCATATGTTCGACGCGGCTCGCTTTGTGCCCATTGGTGATACGCCGGTGATGCTCGAACCGATCATTGAAAAGAGCAACGGCGAGATAACCTTTGGCGAACCGGTGCATCACACCATCGGCCCCAGCGGCATCCTCGAAATCCCTGAGTGTTGGCGCGGTCATCGTTACCGCATCACATTCTTTCCCAATGTTTCCACCGCTCATGTCCAGGCGCTTCACGCCTCCTATCACAGCGTGATCGATGAGCTTGAAGGCTGGTTGCGCAACGAGTGGACGAGTGAATTCCAGCCTTTATGGGCGGGGTTTTCCGAGGCCGGTTTCCCTGAACGCTACGGCATGCTGCAACGGGCCGACTGGCGCGGATTCGAGAAGTCGCTGCACGGTTTGTGGGATGACGTGAAGCAGATCTACGCCCTGATCGCGGACCTGCAGGCCAACAGTGAAAAGCTTCTTGAATACCTGACCGAGGTTGAGCTCGAGACGCTGCTGAACGCTCCGGCCGAAGCCATCGCCAATGTGATGCTGGTGTTGAGTGATGAGCCGTTGATGTTCATTCATCTCGCGGCTTTCACCAGTTGGCTGCGGATGTTGCCGCCGCAGTACATCGCCGAAGTGGTCGCGGAAATTCGTACAGAAATACTCATCGCTTTCCTGCTGGTGCGCCTCACAGGTCCTACAGGCCTGAAACTCGGCATCAGCGCCAAGGTGCTGGGCAAGGTCAAGTCCGAGCGAGCCCGACAATGGCTGGCTGCCGCGAGTTTGCGCCTGGCCGATCTTACGACCGGGTCTGATCTGACCCATCACGCCGGCGCCCTCAAACCGCTGATGGTCAGCGCGCGGAATGTGCCGCTCAAACCCACGCCGGCCACTCCGTTGCACATCACCACCGGTGAATCACCAATCGTACAGGTGAACAACCCGGTCGCCCTTGCCCGTTACAAGTCCGAAGCCAAGACCCGCCTGAGCCGCCAGGAACACCGAGACGACGCCCCTGCTCCCGCGCAAAACCCAAACGGCAACAACGTCGATTCAGCGGATAGAACCACAACCAACGGCTGCCCGGTATCGATGGTCACCGGCGAAGAACTGCTGACCCTGATCGATGGTTCGCTGGATGGTCGGTTGCCGTTCGAGTTCATCCGCGTGTATCGCACCAGTGCTGTCGGAATCGACTGCGGGCTCGGATTTGGCTGGAGTCATGCCCTTGCACATCGGCTGGAAATCGACGGTGAACAGGTTAGCTGGATCGACCACGAAAACCGTCGTACGACCTTCCCTTTGCCCAAGGTTGAACGTCCGAACATTCATAACAGCCTGTCGCGGGCGGCGATTTTCCTGGGGGATGAGCCGGAAGAACTGATTCTTGCAATGGCAGGCGAAGCGAGGCGTTTCTACCACTTCCGTACAGGTCGACTGACAGCCATCAGCGATGCCTATGGCAACCGTCTGACAGTGCAACGGGACAACGCCGACAGAATCATGCGCCTCGACAACGGTGTCGGACGCTCGCTGCGACTGCGCTACGACCGCCGACACCTCGCCGCCGTCGAGTATCAGCGCTTTCATCCCGCCGACACCCTGGAAGATACCTGGCGCACTGAACAGACATTGGTGACCTACCGCTACGACGCCTGTCATCGCTTGATCGAAGCGACCAACGCCGCCAGCGAAAGCGAACGCTACGACTATGACGACCAGCACGTCATCCTGCAGCGGCAATTGGCTGGTGGCGCGAGCTTCTTCTGGGAGTGGGAAAGGTCCGGCAAGTCTGCGCGATGCGTCCGACATTGGGCGTCGTTTTCGCAGATGGACACGCGCTATGCCTGGGATGACAACGGCGGCGTGCAGGTTAAAAACGTTGATGGCAGCGAAGCGTTTTACCAGCACGACGACCGGGCACGCCTGGTGCGGAGGGTCGAACCCGACGGGGCGGAACACCTCAATGTCTATGACGACCAGGGGCAGCTGATTGCCGAAAAGAATCCGCTCGGGGCAATTACCCGCTACCGCTATGACGATGTCGGACGGCTGATTGCCCTGATTCCACCCGAAGGTGAGCCAACGTCCTACGAATACCGCAATGGTTTCCTGCATGCGCGGTATCGCGGCAACGCCGTGTGGAAGTATCAGCGCAATGCTCAGGGTGAGGTCATCGAGGCGACCGACCCCGAGGGGCATGTCACCCACTACCACCACGACGAAAAAGGCCAGCTGCTGTCGATCCGCTTTCCGGACAACAGTCGGCATGTCTTCGTCCGGAATGCCTTGGGTCAACTGATCGAAGAGACCTTGCCGGGTGGCGGTCAACGGCGCTTTTCCTACGATGCGTTGGGCCGGCAGGTTACCCGCCAGGACGAACACGGCGCCGTCACTCGCTACTCATGGGATGCCGTAGGACGACTGATTCAGACGACGCTTCCTACAGGTGCCAGTCGCACCTTCAGCTACAACGCCTACGGCAAGGTCACCGCCGAACGGGATGAACTGGGGCGCACCACGCGCTTTGAATATGCCGATGATCTGCATCTGGTCAGCCGCCGGATCAATCCCGATGGCACACAACTGCTTTATCGGTACGACAACGCACGGTTGTTGCTGACCGAAATCGAGAATGAGTCCGGCGGTAAATATCTGCTGGACTACACGCTCAATGGATTGATCCGACAGGAAACCGGATTCGATGGCCAACGCACCGCGTATGCCTACGATCTCAATGGACAGCTGCTGAAAAAAACCGAGTTCGGCGACGACGGCTCGCAATGGGTCACGGGCTATCAACGTGATTCGACGGGACGGCTGCTGGTCAAGACGCTGCCCGACGGTGTCAATGTCGAATATCGCTACGACAGCCTTGGCCGGCTGGTCAGCGTCGATGACGGTCACGATCACCCGCTGGAGTTCGAATACGACAAACAGGGTCGGCTAGTCACCGAACACCAAGGCTGGGGCACGCTGCGATATGGCTACGATGCCTGTGGCCAGCTCAACCACTTGCGCCTGCCCGACAACAGCAAACTCGATTACCACCATGCCAAGGGTGGCGCGCTGACGGCCATTGACCTCAATGGCGCCCGACTGACCGCTCACACCTTTTTCGCCGGCCGCGAACAGAACCGTCAACAGGGCCTGCTGCTCAGCGATTATCAGTATGACAATCAAGGTCGACTGAACGCCCACGCTGTCCGCCAAAACCTGCAACCGCTGTATCGCCGCGACTATGCCTACAGCGCCAACGGCAACCTCGACCACATTACCGACACGCGGCACGGCCAGCGCAGCTACCTCTACGATTCGCTCGATCGCCTGATCCGCGTCCGCCACTCCCGAGATCACCAACCGGAAAACTTCGCCCACGACCCGACCGGCAACCTGCTGATGCAGGACCGACCCGGTCCGGCCATGGTCAAAGGCAATCGCCTGCTGATGCAAGGCGACCGCCACTACGATTACGACGCCTTCGGCAACCTGATCCGCGAACGCCGCGGCACTGCACAAAAACTGGTCACTGAGTACCGTTACGACTGCCAGCATCGCCTGATCGGCATCACCCTGCCCAACGGCAGCCAGGCGACCTACCGCTACGATGCCTTCGGCCGCCGCATCAGCAAAAACGTCGATGGCAACACCACCGATTTTTTTTGGCAGGGCGACAACCTCGTCGCCGAAAGCAGTCGCGAGCACTACCGCAGCTACGTCTACGAGCCCGGCAGCTTTCGCCCGCTGGCCATGCTCGACGGCAAAGGCCCGCGCAACGCCTGCCCGTTTTACTTCCAACTCGACCACCTCGGCACACCGCAAGAACTCACCGATTACAGCGGCGAAATCGTCTGGTCCGCCCAATACACCGCCTACGGCCGCCTCACCCGCCTCAACCGCGACACCCACCAGATCCTCGACCAGCCGCTGCGGTTTCAGGGCCAGTACTTCGACCCGGAAACAGGTTTGCACTACAACCGGCATCGGTATTACCAGCCGGATGTGGGACGGTATCTGACGCCGGACCCGGTCGGATTGGCGGGTGGACTGAACGGGTATCGGTACGTGTTGAGCCCCACGGGGTGGGTTGATCCGTTGGGGTTGAGTGATTGTCCGGGGA
>NZ_JAGYFX010000185.1:0-5450 GCF_019946615.1 Pseudomonas sp. BF-R-01 | reverse complement strand
CGCAGAGATCCCGCAGTTCGTGGTGGTACTCGACACTTCGGGTTCGATGGACTTGAACATCAAGTCCGTGAAAGCCGATGAGGACTGGTTCTTCGGCAACGAGCTCAACAAGTACCTGGACGCGAACCGCACCATGCAGATCTTCGCCAAACCCAGCCGCATGGACGTCGCCAAGGACTCGCTGGCCGGCATGATCAACGGGCTTGACCCGAAGATCGACACGCGCCTCATTACCTTCGCCGGCTGCGAACGCACACCGGACCAGGGCGTGTTCAAGTTTGGCGACCGGCCACGGCTGATCAACGGGATTCGAGGGCTGGTTCCCAATGACGGTACACCGCTGGCCGACAGCCTGGCTTACGCGGCAAGCACCGTTGACGGGCGTAATAACGATGCCGTGATCGTGATGTTCGTCGACGGTGAGGACGGTTGCCAGAAAGACGCTTGCGCGGTGTCTCGCCAAATCGCCAGGGAACAACCACGCCTGCGGGTCAACGTGGTGAAAATCGGTGCCGGTGGCCCGTCACGCTGCATTGCTGAAAACACCGGTGGCCGGGTTTACAACAGCACCAACGCGGCAGAACTGGCCAAGCAGTTGAAACTCGCAACCAAGGAAGTGTCGAGCAACGCCAAGTGTGATTGATTGGCTGATCTGAATATTGCGGTGCAGCCTTCGCGGGCAAGCCTCGCTCCTACAGGGGTCAACGCTGAACCTGTAGGAGCGAGGCTTGCCCGCGAAGGCGATTTCAAAGGCGACTCAACGAAACCGGTCAACCTCTTGGCGCAATTCCGCCGCCAGGCTCTCCAGCTCTTTGGCGGTCACCGCCAGGTTCGACACCACTTCCCGCTGCTCGCTGTTCGCCAGCGCGATGCTTTGCAGGTTGCTGCTGAGCAGCGTCGCGGTGCTGCTCTGCTCCTGGGTCGCTGTAGTGATCGCGGCGAACTGTTCACCGGCGGAACGGCTTTGCTCATCGATCCGCGCCAGCGCCGAGGCGACATTGGCGTTGCGCGACAAGCCTTCCTGCATCAGGACTTTGCCCTGTTCCATGGTGCTGATG
Organism: Pseudomonas sp. BF-R-01; assembly: GCF_019946615.1. NCBI lineage: Bacteria > Pseudomonadati > Pseudomonadota > Gammaproteobacteria > Pseudomonadales > Pseudomonadaceae > Pseudomonas > Pseudomonas sp. BF-R-01. The sequence continues at coordinate 4,392 of NZ_JAGYFX010000185.1, read as the reverse complement.
GCATTGCCGGTTTCCTGCTGGATGCTCTGAATCATCCCGGAAATTTCGTCGGTGGCCTGGCGAGTGCGTGAAGCCAGGTTGCGCACTTCATCGGCCACCACCGCAAAACCACGGCCCTGCTCACCGGCACGCGCCGCTTCGATGGCCGCGTTGAGCGCCAGCAGGTTGGTTTGCTCGGCAATCGAGGTGATCACCCCGACAATGCCACCGATTTCCTGAGAACGCTGGCCCAAGGTGTTGATCACCGTGGCCGTGCTGTTCAGCGCGCCAGCGATTTGCTCCAGGGACGAGGACGCTTCACCCATCGACGTACGACCGATCTGGGTTTGCTGTGCGTTTTCCTGCGCCAGACGCTGAGTGCTGCCCATGTTGTCGGCAATGTTCAACGAGGTGGCGCTGAATTCTTCCACGGCGCCGGCCATGCTGGTGATTTCGCCGGACTGCTGCTCCATGCCTTCATAGGCACCGCCAGACAAACCGGACAAGGCCTGGGCACGGCTGTTGACCTCTTGCGAGGCCCGGCGGATGTGCTCGACCATCGTCGACAACGCCTGGCTCATCTGGTTGAAGGCACGGGCCAGCTGACCGATCTCGTCGTTGCTCGACACGTCCAGACGCACGCTCAGGTCGCCGGCCCCCAGGGCTTCGGCCTGACGCACCAGATCACCCAGCGGCGCGAGTTTGCTGCGCAGCAGCCAGACTGCCGAGCCGACCGCGATCAACATCGCCAGCAGGCTGCCAATCGCCAGTTGAATGCCGACACTCCAGGTCACCGCGCTGATTTCGTCTTGCGGCATGCTCGCCACGACCGACCACGGGCCGTCCTGGAACGGCACGGAAACACTGTAGAAGTCTTCGGACGTGTCGCTCCAGAAACCGCCCTCGCTCGGGGTTTTCGCCAGGGCGGTGATGGCTGGAACGGCTTTATCCAGCGCTTCCACGCCGGCGATCGGTACCAGCCATTTGTTCTGCTCGTCGAGCAACGCCAGGGAACCGGTCTTGCCGATGCGGAATCGCTTGAGGTTTTCGAACTGGGCTTTCTGCGCGTCGGTGTAGTCGAAACCGACATACAGCACGGCAATGACCTTGCCGCCGCTGTCGCGTACCGGGGTGTACTGCGACATGTAGTAGCGTTCAAAAAGCAAAGACCGTCCGACGAAACTCTGCCCCGCCATCAAACGGGCATAAGCCGGGTTCGCATGATCGAGAACAGTGCCAATGGCACGACTGCCATCCTGTTTGGTGACGTTGGTACTGACCCGAATGAAGTCCTCGCCGCTGCGCACGAACACCGTGGCCACGCCGGCGGTCATCTGCTTGAACTCGTCCACTTCCTTGAAGTTGTTATTGAGCACTTCGCCGCCCAGTTGCAGGCCCGGAGTCTGGGTGCCCGCCACGTTCACCGGCGCATCCGGGTGCACGCTCAGCCCGCCACTGAAACGCTTTTCGAACAACCCCGCAAGGCGCAGGGTACTTTCACGCAACGTGCCGTGAAACGTACTCAACTGGTCGGCCAGCAACCGCGCCTCACTGGCCAGGTGCTCTTCGCGGGTGGCGAGGTTGGCCGTATCCAGTGAACGCAGGGCAAACAGGGTACTGCCGCTGATGACAATCGCCAGGATAATGGCGAGCGCAAGGCCAAGCTGTGAGGCAATCCGGGCACGAGGTTGAGACATGACAGCTCCTGGCCGAGCGATCTGATCCTCCTTGATCGGCTACTCAGCATAATTTCTAATAATGGGGAATTACGTCGAACCTGCACGAAGGTTCCATCTGCAGATTTTCGGCGGCAAACCTGAATACTTGAGTAAATAGCCGGGATATGGCTCAAGGCCGCTATTTCAAGGGCTCTATCGATTCAGCACAAGTGTTCGACGTCCGGCAATTTCATCGCCCGCACCTCGCCTTGCAGGAAATCACTGAGGCGGCGCAAACGTTCACCTCCCGGGCGGGTTTTCGGCCAGACAAGGTAATAATTCTCACCACTGGCGACGGCGGTCGGCCACGGCAAACTCAGACGGCCCTGCGCCACATCTTCGGCCACCATCAGCAGATCGCCCATCGACACACCATAACCCCGGGCGGCGGCGATCATGCCCAACTCCAGCGTATCGAACACCTGCCCGCCCTTGAGCGACACCTGATCCGTCAACCCCATGCGCTCCAGCCAGTTGCGCCAGTCACGCCGGTCCGGCGTCGGGTGCAGCAGTTCGGCATGGGCCAGGCGCGCGACGTCCCACGGTTGGTCCTTCAGAAGATTCGGTGCACCGACCGGAATCAGCTCCTCCGGGAACAGGAGGCTCGCCTCCCAGTCCGGCGGAAAATGCCCATTGCTGAGGATCACGGCGCAGTCGAACGGCTCATGGTTGAAGTCCACTGAATCGACGTCCATCCAGGCGCTGGTCAGTTGCACTTCGTTGCCCGGTTGCAGGTGGCGGAAACGGCTGAGCCGCGCCAGCAGCCAGCGCATGGTCAGGGTCGACGGTGCTTTCATGCGCAGGATGTCATCTTCGGCGCGCAAGGTATTGCAGGCCCGCTCAAGGGCGGTGAAGCCTTCGCGAATGCCCGGCAGGATCAGGCGCGCCGACTCGGTCAATTGCAAATTGCGCCCGCTGCGATGAAACAGCCGACAGGCAAAATGCTCTTCAAGCGTACGAATATGCCGACTGACCGCACTCTGCGTAATCGACAACTCTTCAGCGGCACGGGTAAACGAGCTATGCCGCGCCGCCGCTTCAAATGCGCGAAGGGCATACAAGGGAGGAAGACGACGAGACATGCGGAAAGCTCCTATAGCGCAATTTCGTCAACTTATCAGAAACTCCCCAGGATGAGTTTTAATCATGCCATCCATCCTTTTTATCCCTTTGTGCAAACCCCGCAGAGCGCCGAGAATCGACGCTTTCCTGTTCTCTTTGATAATCGGGCGTGATGACCATGCAGCATCCAGCACGTATTGAACTCTGGGCCATCCTGCGGCTGGCGGGGCCGTTGATTGCCTCGCAGTTGGCGCACATGCTGATGGTCCTCACCGACACCTTGATGATGGCGCGCCTTAGCCCCGAGGCATTGGCCGGCGGCGGACTCGGCGCGGCAACCTATTCGTTTGTGTCGATCTTTTGCATCGGCGTGATTGCGGCGGTCGGCACGTTGGTGGCGATCCGTCAGGGAGCGGGCGATATCGTTGGTGCGGCGCGGTTGACCCAGGCCGGGTTGTGGCTGGCGTGGTTGATGGCTTTGGTCGCCGGGTTGCTGCTGTGGAACCTCAAACCGGTGTTGCTGATGTTTGGCCAGACCGAAACCAACGTCCAGTCAGCCGGGCAGTTCCTGTTGATTTTGCCGTTCGCCTTGCCCGGCTACCTGAGCTTCATGGCCCTGCGCGGTTTCACCAGCGCGATTGGCCGGGCGACGCCGGTGATGGTCATCAGCCTCGGCGGCACGGTGGCCAACTTCGTGCTCAATTATGCGTTGATCACCGGGATGTTCGGCCTGCCGAAAATGGGCCTGGTGGGTATCGGTCTGGTCACGGCAATTGTCGCCAACCTGATGGCCGTGGCGTTGGCGCTGCACATTCGGCGGCACCCGGCGTACGACGCCTATCCATTGCGCCAGGGTTTGTCGCGGCCAAACCGGCAGTACCTGAAGGAGTTGTGGCGCCTGGGTCTGCCGATTGGCGGCACCTACGCAGTGGAAGTCGGGCTGTTTGCCTTTGCCGCGTTGTGCATGGGCACCATGGGCAGTACGCAATTGGGCGCGCACCAGATCGCGCTGCAGATCGTCTCGGTGGCGTTCATGATTCCGGCGGGGCTTTCCTATGCGATCACCATGCGCATCGGCCAGCATTACGGCGCCGGGCAGTTGCTGGACGCGCGGCTTGCAGGACGGGTCGGGATCGCCTTTGGCGCAGCGGCAATGCTTGGTTTCGCGATGGTCTTCTGGCTGTTGCCGAATCAGTTGATTGGCCTGTTCCTGGACCACAACGACCCGGCCTTCCGCCCGGTCATCGAACTGGCGGTGAGCCTGCTGGCGGTGGCGGCGTGGTTCGAGCTGTTCGACGGCACGCAAACCATCGCCATGGGCTGCATTCGCGGGCTCAAGGACGCCAAGACCACGTTCCTGGTCGGGTTGGGTTGCTATTGGCTGATTGGTGCGCCCGCCGCGTGGTGGATGGCCTTCCATTTGAACTGGGGGCCGACGGGTGTCTGGTGGGGCTTGGCGCTGGGCCTGGCGTGCGCGGCGGTGAGCCTGACGCTGGCGTTCGAGTGGAAGATGAAGCGGATGATTCGGCGGGAGCCGACATCAGGGGCAAGTTTCCAGATCGCCCAGGCCGACTGAGATCCCTTGTAGGAGCGAGGCTTGCCCGCGAAGGCGTCGTGTCAGTAACAACAATGT
>NZ_JAGYFX010000184.1:0-5485 GCF_019946615.1 Pseudomonas sp. BF-R-01 | reverse complement strand
GCTCCTACAAAATGCGTGCCCCCGCAATCCCCCCCTCGGCTACTAATGTTCGTAAATTTTCCTTTAACGGCCCTTCGATCAGTATTTTCAATCGAAGTTAACTGGCTGTGGGCGGCTTTATGGGCTACCATTTTCGAAAATGAACATTAATGTTCGAAATCCAATATCGACAATCAAAAAAACCGAGGCCAGCCGATGCCCACTTCTACCTTGCCTACGCCCCCACTCGCCGAGGTCTACGATATCGCCGTTATCGGTGGCGGGATCAATGGCGTGGGGATCGCAGCGGATGCCGCCGGTCGCGGTCTTTCGGTGTTCCTTTGCGAAAAGGATGATCTGGCCAGCCACACCTCGTCGGCCAGCAGCAAACTGATCCACGGTGGCCTGCGCTACCTCGAACATTACGAATTCCGCCTGGTCCGCGAAGCCCTCGCCGAGCGCGAAGTGTTGCTGGCCAAGGCGCCGCACATCGTCAAGCAAATGCGCTTCGTCCTGCCGCACCGTCCGCACCTGCGTCCGGCCTGGATGATCCGCGCCGGCCTGTTCCTGTATGACAACCTGGGCAAACGGGAAAAACTGGAAGGTTCGAAAAGCCTGAAGTTCGGCCCGGACAGCCCGTTGAAAAGCGAAATCACCAAAGGCTTCGAATACTCCGATTGCTGGGTCGACGACGCTCGCCTGGTGGTCCTGAACGCCATGGCGGCCCGCGAGAACGGCGCCCATGTGCACACCCAGACCCGCTGCGTCAGCGCCCGTCGAACCAAAGGCCTTTGGCATCTGCACCTGGAACGCGCCGACGGCAGCCTGCTTTCGATCCGCGCCAAGGCGCTCGTGAATGCGGCCGGCCCATGGGTTGCCAAGTTCATTCGTGATGATTTGAAGATGGAATCGCCGTACGGCATCCGCCTGATCCAGGGCAGTCACCTGATCGTGCCGAAACTGTACGAAGGTGATCACGCGCACATTCTGCAAAACGAAGATCAGCGCATCGTCTTCACCATTCCGTACCTGAACCATTTCACCCTGATCGGCACCACCGACCGCGAGTACACCGGCGACCCGGCTAAAGTGGCGATCACCGAAGGCGAAACCGATTACCTGTTGAAAGTGGTCAACGCCCACTTCAGGAAGCAGATCAGCCGCGACGACATCCTGCACAGCTATTCCGGTGTTCGTCCGCTGTGCAACGACGAATCCGACAATCCGTCGGCCGTCACCCGCGACTACACCCTCGCGCTTTCGGGCACGGGCGAAGAAGCGCCGTTGCTGTCGGTGTTCGGCGGCAAGCTGACCACCTACCGCAAACTGGCCGAGTCGGCGCTGGCGCAACTGGCGCCTTACTTCACGCACATCAAGCCGAGCTGGACCGCCAGCGCCACCCTGCCGGGCGGCGAAGACATGACCACCCCGCAGGCGCTGAGCTCGCGCATCCGTGACCAGTTCGACTGGGTGCCGACCGAAATCGCCCGTCGTTGGGCCACCACTTATGGCAGCCGCACCTGGCGCATGCTTGAAGGCGTGCAAAGCCTCAGCGACCTGGGCGAGCACATCGGCGGCGGTCTCTACACCCGCGAAGTCGATTACCTGTGCAGCGAAGAGTGGGCAACCACGGCGCACGACATTCTGTGGCGTCGCAGCAAGCTGGGCTTGTTCACCACCCCGGCCGAGCAGCAAGCGCTGGCGGAGTATCTGAGCAAGGTCGAGCAGAACCGCAGCAAGATTGAAGCGGCCTGATCGCACCTCCACTCAAACGAAAGCCCCTGAATCTCACGATTCAGGGGCTTTTTGCTATTCGGGAAACACCATCAATCCCCTGTAGGAGCTGGCTTGCCAGCGATGAGGCCCTTGGCTTTAGCACCTATCTAAGGGACGCCATCGCCGGCAAGCCAGCTCCTACAGAGTTAGCGTGCATCCGGCATTCGGTTTTCCGAACGCGACCCGTCGGTCTATTCGGTTAACCGGACTATCTCTCTCCAAAAAACGCGCCACAAATATTTAATCTCCTTATAAATCAATACTTTAGTTTGTATCGACTGGTCTGGCATGAGTCATGCTCTACACTCTTGGACGAATGCTTGTTGCGCGGACCTTGAGAAGCCGACAGACATTCGAAGCACAAAAGGGCCGATGAACTGGCTCCATAAAAAAAACAATGTCGAGGAAAATTTGATGCGCATCGTTCCCCATATCCTGGGCGCAGCCATTGCTGCAGCTCTGATTACCACTCCAGTTTTCGCTGCCGAACTCACCGGCACACTGAAGAAGATCAAAGAGTCCGGCACCATCACCCTCGGGCATCGTGACGCTTCCATTCCGTTTTCCTATATCGCGGACGCTTCCGGCAAACCGGTTGGCTACTCCCACGATATTCAGCTGAAAGTCGTTGAAGCCCTGAAAAAAGACCTCGACATGCCGAATCTCCAGGTCAAATACAACCTGGTGACCTCGCAAACCCGCATCCCGCTGGTGCAGAACGGCACCGTGGACCTCGAGTGCGGTTCCACCACCAACAACGTCGAGCGTCAGCAGCAAGTTGACTTCTCCGTCGGCATTTTCGAAATCGGTACTCGCCTGCTGTCCAAGGCAGACTCCAAGTACAAGGATTTCGCTGACCTGGCCGGCAAGAACGTCGTGACCACCGCCGGCACCACGTCCGAACGCATCCTCAAGGCGATGAACGCCGACAAGCAGATGGGTATGAACGTCATCTCCGCCAAAGACCACGGCGAATCCTTCCAGATGCTGGAAACCGGCCGTGCCGTGGCTTTCATGATGGACGACGCCCTGCTGGCAGGTGAAGCGGCCAAAGCCAAGAAGGCAACTGACTGGGCCGTGACCGGCACTCCACAGTCCTACGAAATCTACGGCTGCATGGTCCGCAAGGGCGACGAGCCGTTCAAGAAGGCTGTAGACGACGCCATCGTGGCGACCTACAAGTCGGGCGAGATCAACAAGATCTACGACAAATGGTTCATGCAGCCAATCCCGCCAAAAGGTCTGAACCTGAACTTCCCGATGAGCGACGAGCTCAAGGCCCTGATCGCCAATCCGACTGATAAAGCGGCTGACGACAAGAAGTCCTGATTTTCTGACTAACCTTATCTCCTGAGAGGGCCGTCGCCCTTTCAGGAGGTGGTCACTTCCTGCTGGTATTTTTTGGAAACACTCGAACCGGTGGCTGTCGAGCCGGGAGCGTGTGCCTGATCGAAAAGGTCAGGCGGGAACGGAGCTTCCCCCAAGCGGGCACTTGCACATCGATTGAACTGAGGGGAGACCCTAATGAATTACAACTGGGACTGGGGCGTGTTCTTCAAGTCCACCGGCGTGGGCAGCGAGACCTATTTCGACTGGTACGTGTCCGGTCTGGGCTGGACCATCGGCATCGCCATCGCGGCCTGGATCATCGCCCTGACACTGGGCTCGATCCTGGGCGTCATGCGCACCGTGCCGAACCGCATCGTATCGGGCATCGCCACCTGCTACGTCGAACTTTTCCGTAACGTACCGCTGCTGGTGCAGCTGTTCATCTGGTACTTCCTGGTGCCCGACCTGCTGCCGCAAGACCTGCAGGAATGGTACAAACAGGACCTGAACCCGACCACCTCCGCGTTCCTCAGCGTGGTTGTCTGCCTGGGCCTGTTCACCACGGCTCGCGTTTGCGAACAAGTGCGCACCGGTATTCAGGCACTGCCAAAAGGCCAGGAATCCGCTGCTCGCGCCATGGGTTTCAAGCTGCCGCAGATCTACTGGAACGTGCTGCTGCCCCAGGCCTACCGGATCATCATTCCGCCGCTTACCTCGGAATTCCTGAACGTATTCAAGAACACCTCCGTCGCCTCGCTGATCGGCCTGATGGAGTTGCTCGCACAGACCAAACAGACCGCCGAGTTCTCCGCGAACCTGTTCGAAGCGTTCACCCTGGCGACCCTGATCTACTTCACCCTGAACATGAGCCTGATGCTGCTGATGCGCCTGGTCGAGAAGAAAGTAGCCGTACCGGGCCTGATCTCCGTAGGGGGTAAATGATGGAATTCGACTTCTCGGGCATCATCCCGTCCCTGCCGGGCCTGTGGAACGGCATGATCATGACCCTGCAACTGATGGCGCTGGGCGTCGTCGGCGGGATCATCCTCGGCACGATCCTCGCGCTGATGCGCCTGTCCCACAGCAAAGTGCTGTCGAACATCGCCGGCGCCTACGTTAACTACTTCCGTTCGATTCCACTGCTGCTGGTCATCACCTGGTTCTACCTGGCGGTGCCGTTCGTACTGCGCTGGATCACCGGCGAAGACACGCCGATCGGCGCATTCGCCTCGTGCATCGTGGCGTTCATGATGTTTGAAGCGGCGTACTTCTGCGAAATCGTCCGCGCCGGCGTGCAGTCGATTCCCAAAGGCCAGATGGGCGCTGCCCAGGCCCTGGGCATGTCGTATGGCCAGATGATGCGCCTGATCATCCTGCCGCAAGCGTTCCGCAAGATGACCCCGCTGCTGCTGCAACAGAGCATCATCCTGTTTCAGGACACCTCGCTGGTCTACGCCGTCGGCCTGGTGGACTTCCTCAATGCCTCGCGTGCCAGTGGCGACATCATCGGCCGCTCGAATGAGTTCCTGATCTTCGCAGGTCTCGTGTACTTCACAATCAGCTTTGCCGCCTCGCTGCTGGTCAAGCGTCTGCAAAAAAGGTTTGCCGTATGATCTCTATCAAGAATGTCAACAAGTGGTATGGCGACTTCCAGGTACTGACTGACTGCAGCACCGAGGTCAAAAAAGGCGAAGTGATCGTGGTGTGCGGGCCGTCCGGCTCTGGCAAATCCACCCTGATCAAATGCGTCAACGCCCTGGAACCGTTCCAGAAAGGCGACATCGTGGTCGACGGCACGTCCATTGCGGACCCGAAGACCAACCTGCCGAAGCTGCGTTCACGCGTGGGCATGGTGTTCCAGCATTTCGAGCTGTTCCCGCACCTGACCATCACCGAAAACCTGACCATCGCGCAGATCAAGGTGTTGGGCCGCAGCAAGGAAGAAGCCACCAAGAAAGGCCTGCAACTGCTGGAGCGCGTCGGCCTCTCGGCACACGCTCACAAGCACCCGGGCCAGCTCTCCGGTGGTCAGCAACAGCGTGTGGCGATTGCCCGTGCGCTGGCGATGGACCCGATCGTCATGCTGTTCGACGAACCGACCTCCGCGCTCGACCCTGAAATGGTCAACGAAGTGCTCGACGTGATGGTGCAACTGGCCCACGAAGGCATGACCATGATGTGCGTGACCCACGAAATGGGCTTCGCCCGTAAAGTGGCGGACCGGGTGATCTTCATGGACGCCGGCAAAATCATCGAAGACTGCAAGAAAGAGGAGTTCTTCGGCGACATCAGCCACCGCGCCGAGCGTACCCAGCACTTCCTCAACAAGATTCTGCAGCACTAAAAAACACCGCTCCCCTGTAGGAGCCGGCTTGCTGGCGATGGAGTGTCAGTCGACATC
>NZ_JAGYFX010000183.1:0-5898 GCF_019946615.1 Pseudomonas sp. BF-R-01 | reverse complement strand
CTATCTCTGTTGACTGTGACACCGTCTTCGCGAGCAAGCTTCGCTCCTACAGGTTTGTGGCAAACCACTAAATCGCAGGCAAAAAAAAGCCCGATCTCGCTAAAGCGTTCAATCGGGCTACAGCACTCAGGAGCAACAAGTGCAAAGGGAGGTCGATGCGCGTACAGGCTTGAAGGGTTGCGCCAGGTCACTAGACCATCCAGCGATTATCTGGCGATTAAAGCCTCAGGCCACTTGGGAAAGCTTGGCGTTGGCCTGGTTCAGGCCCTTCTCCTGGAAGTCACCGCCCAGGTTCATGCCTTCGGCGTGGATGAAGGTCACATCGTGGATTCCGATGAAACCCATGACCTGACGCAGGTACGGTTCCTGATGATCCGCGGTGCTACCGGCGTAGATCCCGCCGCGAGCGGTCAGCACGTAAGCGCGTTTGCCGCTGAGCAGGCCTTGCGGGCCGGTGTCGGTGTATTTGAAGGTCACACCGGCTCGCAGCACGTGGTCGAGCCAGGCTTTCAGCGTGCTGGGGATCGCGAAGTTGTACATCGGTGCGGCCATGACCAATACGTCGGCGGCCAGCAATTCATCGGTCAACTGATTGGAGCGCTCCAGGGAAGCCTGTTCGATGTCATTGCGCTGTTCGGCGGGTTTCATCCAGCCGCCCAGCAGGTTGATGTCCAGGTGCGGCACCGGATTGACAGCCAGGTCACGGACGGTGATCTGGTCGTTCGGGTGAGCGGTTTTCCACTGGCTGATGAAGGTCTGGGTCAGTTGACGCGAAACCGAGTCTTGCTGACGGGCGCTGCTTTCGATGATCAGAACGCGGGACATGGGATGTAGCCTCCATCTGAGAATGCTGTAAGTCGATGGAGTGAAGGTTAAACAGAGTCATATCGATGAAAAAGCGCAAATAACTGCTATAACCCATCAATAAATTCGTTTATAAGCTGAGCATGACCTGTAGGAGCGAGCGGTGCGGCGATCCGACTTGCCCGCGAAGGGGCCGTGTCATTCAACATTGATGTCGACTGATACATCGCCTTCGCGGGCAAGCCTCGCTCCTACAGGGTCTCATGTTATTTCGGGGTGCAGGTCAGGTTGATGCGCATCTTGATGATGGTCCGGTTGAACTTGGCAGTGGCATTTTTGTGCTTGCCGGCAGCCACTTCGATATTGCGGGTGCGCGGTGCTTCCGGACCGTTATTGAAAACCACCTTACAGACTGCATCGGTGCTGCCGAAGTTGTTGACCTGTATGGAGGCGATGTCGGTATCCGTGTCATATGCGTTGTAGTCGATGTCCATGCCGTTCAGCTGTTTTTGTACGTCGATCGGGTAGGCAAACGCAGTCAACGGCAACATCGCCAGCACCACACAACAGAATTTTTTCATTCGGCAGTCTCCAATAAGGACCGCCAGCTTAGGACAAGAGGAGCTCAAGATGAAAGCGCCCCGCGTGACCCTTGATCAATGGCGAACGTTACAGGCCGTGGTCGACCACGGCGGTTTCGCCCAGGCCGCCGAAGCGCTGCACCGCTCGCAATCGTCGGTCAGCTACACCGTGGCGCGCATGCAGGATCAACTCGGCGTGCCATTGCTGCGTATCGACGGCCGCAAGGCGGTACTGACCGAGGCCGGCGGCGTCTTGCTGCGTCGCTCGCGACAACTGGTGAAACAGGCCAGCCAACTGGAAGACCTGGCGCATCACATGGAGCAAGGCTGGGAAGCGGAAGTGCGCTTGGTGGTCGACGCCGCCTACCCCAGCGCCCGCCTCGTCCGCGCCTTGACCGCGTTCATGCCGCAAAGCCGTGGCTGCCGCGTGCGTCTGCGCGAAGAAGTATTGTCGGGCGTGGAAGAAGTCCTGCTGGAAGGCGTGGCCGATCTGGCGATCACCGGCTTTAGTATTCCCGGCTATTTGGGTGCGGAATTGAGCGACGTCGAATTCGTCGCCGTCGCCCACCCTGAGCACGCCCTGCATCGATTGAACCGTGAGCTGAATTTCCAGGACCTGGAAAGCCAGATGCAAGTGGTGATCCGCGACTCCGGTCGCCAACAGCCACGCGACGTCGGCTGGCTCGGCGCCGAACAGCGCTGGACCGTCGGCAGCCTGGCCACCGCTGCGACGTTTGTCAGCAGCGGCCTGGGATTTGCCTGGTTGCCACGGCACATGATCGAACGCGAACTGAAGGAAGGTACGCTCAAGCTGCTACCGTTGGATCAGGGCGGTAGCCGGAACCCGAGTTTCTACCTGTATTCAAACAAGGAAAAACCCTTGGGCCCGGCCACGCAAATCCTCATCGAACTGCTGCGCACCTTCGACACCGCGCCGCTGGATGCGCCCTTCGCTGCCCCAGAACAAGCCTGACACGGAGTGATCGCATGGCCTATTTCGAACACGAAGGTTGCAACCTGCACTATGAGGAATATGGCCACGGCACGCCGTTGCTGCTGGTTCACGGGCTCGGTTCCAGCACCCTGGACTGGGAAAAACAGATCCCGGCATTGGCGGCCCGTTACCGGGTGATCGTCCCGGATGTGCGCGGCCACGGTCGCTCCGACAAACCCCGCGAGCGCTACAGCATCGCCGGGTTCAGCGCCGACCTGATCGCCCTGATCGAACATCTGAACCTCGGCCCGACACATTACGTGGGACTGTCGATGGGCGGCATGATCGGCTTCCAACTGGCGGTGGATCAGCCCCAATTGCTCAAGAGCCTGTGCATCGTCAACAGCGCGCCCGAGGTCAAATTGCGCAGCCGCGACGATTACTGGCAATGGTTCAAGCGCTGGAGCCTGATGCGTGCGCTTAGCCTGGGCACCATCGGCAAGGCCCTTGGTGGCAAACTGTTCCCCAAGCCGGAACAGGCCGAATTGCGTCAAAAGATGGCCGAACGCTGGGCAAAAAACGACAAACATGCTTATCTCGCCAGCTTCGACGCGATTGTTGGTTGGGGGGTTCAGGAACGACTTTCCAGGGTGTCCTGTCCAACCCTCATTGTAAGCGCCGACCGGGACTACACGCCGGTAGCGTTGAAAGAGAACTATGTAAAACTGCTGCCCGATGCGCGGCTGGTGGTGATCGCCGATTCGCGTCACGCCACCCCGCTGGATCAACCCGAACGCTTCAACCAAACCCTGCTCGAGTTTCTCACCGCAGTCGACACCACCACACTCAGGATCACTGACCCATGCTGAAAAAAATCGCCCTCGTCGCTGGCACCGTTCTGTTTGCCGCCAACCTGATGGCCGCTACGCCCGCCAAGGCGCCGCACGTTTTGCTGGAGACCACCAACGGCCAGATCGAAATCGAACTGGACCCGGTCAAGGCACCGATCAGTACCAAGAACTTTCTTGAGTACGTCGACAGCGGCTTCTACAACAACACGATTTTCCACCGTGTGATCCCGGGCTTCATGGCCCAGGGCGGCGGTTTCACTGCGCAGATGGCGCAAAAAGACACCAAGGCACCGATCAAGAACGAAGCCAGCAACGGCCTGCATAACGTGCGCGGCACCTTGTCGATGGCGCGTACGTCGAACCCGGATTCGGCCACCAGCCAGTTCTTCATCAACGTCGCCGACAATGCGTTCCTCGACCCGGGTCGCGACGCCGGTTACGCGGTGTTCGCCAAAGTGGTCAAGGGCATGGACGTGGTGGACATCATCGTCAATTCGCAAACCACCACCAAACAAGGCATGCAGAACGTGCCTATCGACCCGGTGCTGATCAAGTCGGCCAAGCGCATCGACTAAGATCCACAGGCACAGGGATGTTGAGCGGCCGCCGGTGTTCGGCGCCGCTCATAGTGTTTAAAGGAGAGCCCGCACGCGGGCGGAGAACCGATGCTTTATCGCCGTTTTGAACAATTGATTGACGTGTTCCGTGACGCCCCGACGGCGGCTCCGCCCGACCGTGTTTTCCCCTTCTATACCTATTACCTGAAGCAGGTCTGGCCGAGTTTCGCCGCCCTGCTGACCGTCGGCCTGTTCGGTGCATTGATCGAAGTGGCGCTGTTCAGCTACCTGAGCCGCATCATCGACCTGGCCCAAGGCACGCCGAACGTCAATTTCTTCAAGGAACACGGCATCGAACTGGCCTGGATGGCCGTCGTGGCGCTGATCCTGCGCCCGGTGTTCGTGGGCCTGCATGACTTGCTGGTGCACCAGACCCTGAGCCCGAGCATGACCAGCATGATCCGCTGGCAAAACCACAGCTACGTGCTCAAACAGAGCCTGAATTTCTTCCAGAACGACTTCGCCGGGCGCATCGCCCAACGCATCATGCAGACCGGCAACTCGCTGCGCGATTCCGCCGTGCAAGCGGTGGACGCGCTGTGGCATGTGCTGATCTACGCGATCAGTTCGCTGGTGCTGTTCGCCGAGGCCGACTGGCGCCTGATGATCCCGTTGTTGACCTGGATCGCTGCCTACATCGGCGCCCTCTACTACTTCGTGCCACGGGTGAAAGAGCGCTCCGTGGTGTCTTCGGATGCGCGTTCCAAGCTCATGGGCCGGATCGTCGACGGCTACACCAACATCACCACGCTGAAGCTGTTCGCCCACACCAACTTCGAGCAGCAATACGCCAAGGAAGCCATCGAAGAACAGACGGTCAAAGCCCAACTGGCTGGCCGCGTGGTCACCAGCATGGACGTGGTCATCACCAGCATGAACGGCTTGCTGATCGTCAGCACCACGGGCCTGGCGCTGTGGCTGTGGACGCAGTCGCTGATCACGGTGGGCGCCATTGCGCTGGCCACCGGCCTGGTGATCCGGATCGTCAACATGTCCGGCTGGATCATGTGGGTGGTGACCGGCATTTTCGAAAACATCGGCATGGTTCAGGACGGTTTGCAGACCATTTCGCAACCGGTCAGCGTCACTGATCACGCAGAGGCCAAACCGCTGACCGTCGCCCGGGGCGAAGTGCGTTTCGAGCACGTGGATTTTCACTACGGCAAGAAGAGCGGGATCATTGGTGACCTCAACCTGACGATCAAACCGGGTGAAAAAATCGGCTTGATCGGCCCGTCCGGTGCCGGTAAATCGACCCTGGTCAACCTGCTGCTGCGTCTCTATGACGTGCAGGGCGGGCGGATCGTGATCGATGGCCAGAACATCGCCGAGGTCGGCCAGGAAAGCCTGCGCGAGCGCATCGGCATGATCACCCAGGACACGTCGCTGCTGCACCGTTCGATCCGCGACAATTTGCTCTATGGCAAACCGGACGCCACCGATGCCGAGCTCTGGGAAGCGGTGCACAAGGCCCGGGCCGACGAGTTTATCCCGTTGCTCTCGGACGCCGAGGGGCGCACCGGTTTCGATGCGCATGTCGGTGAGCGTGGGGTGAAACTCTCCGGTGGTCAGCGTCAGCGGATCGCCATCGCTCGCGTGCTGCTCAAGGACGCGCCGATTCTGATCATGGACGAAGCGACTTCGGCGCTGGATTCGGAAGTCGAAGCGGCGATCCAGGAAAGCCTGGAAACCCTGATGCAGGGTAAAACCGTGATTGCCATTGCTCACCGGCTCTCGACCATCGCCCGGATGGACCGGCTGGTGGTGCTTGAGAAAGGCAAGATTGCCGAGACGGGGACCCATGCTGAGTTGCTGGCGCATGGCGGGTTGTATGCGCGGTTGTGGCAGCATCAGACTGGGGGGTTTGTTGGGATCGATTGATTGGGGATTGGGGTTGGGGGCATATCCGTTGCTGCGGTAACGGCTGCATATGGTTTCGCTTTTACAGCGAGTCACTTTCGAAAAGCGCGAAAGTAACCAAAGCGCTCTTGCCCCTTTCGTTCGGTGCCTCGCTAAGGCTCGGCATGCCCTCGCTCCGGTCCTGCTCCGTGGGCCCGCCGCCATCGGCCATCCATGGCCGGGGGCGGCTAACCCGGCATCCATGCCGGGTT
>NZ_JAGYFX010000182.1:0-5904 GCF_019946615.1 Pseudomonas sp. BF-R-01 | reverse complement strand
GATCTGGATCTTGCGGCGCTTGCACCAGGCGATCAGCGCAGCCTTGGCGTTGACGCTGTCGATGCAGTCGATCACACAGTCGATGTTCGGCGTGATGTATTCGGCCATGGTGTCGCGGGTGACGAAATCCGCCACCGCGTGCACCGTGCAATCCGGGTTGATCCCGCGCAGACGCTCAGCCATCACCTCGACCTTGGGCTTGCCGACGGTGCTGTCCAGCGCATGCAACTGACGGTTGGCATTGCTGACGCAGACGTCGTCGAGGTCGAACAGCGAAATCTCGCCAACGCCACACCGCGCCACCGCTTCCGCAGCCCAGGAACCGACGCCACCGACGCCAACAATCGCCACGTGCGCCGCGCGCAGGCGCTCTAGCCCTTCGATGCCATACAAACGGGCGATGCCTGCAAACCGCGGATCTTCTGTACTCATGACCATTACCCCAAAAACCGGCGCGCATTATAGGGCCACACGCCAAAAGATCTAAGCCACAAGCGACAAGTGTAAGAACTTATGTGAAAGCCGATTGCCCAATGTCGTGCAATTCCCTGTCCGATGTACGTTCAGTGAACTGCCGGTGTAGGATGCGCGCCCCTTGGCGATCGCCAACCGTTCCTTCGTTCCACAGCCTTTGGAACCCGAAATAGCTATGTCATCGCGTAAATTTGGACTCAACCTGGTCGTGGTGCTCGCCATCGCAGCCTTGTTTACCGGCTTCTGGGCGCTGATCAATCGCCCGGTCACCGCCCCCAACTGGCCTGAACAGATCTCCGGTTTCTCGTACTCGCCGTTCCAGCAAGGCCAGTATCCGCAGAAAGAGCAGTACCCGACCGACGATCAAATGCGTCGCGATCTGGAGATCATGAGCAAGCTGACGGACAACATCCGTACCTACTCGGTCGATGGCACCCTGGGAGACATTCCCAAACTGGCAGAGGAATTCGGCCTGCGGGTCACCTTGGGGATCTGGATCAGCCCGGACCTGGAACGCAACGAGCGGGAAATCACCCGGGCCATCGAAATCGCCAACTCCTCACGCAGCGTGGTTCGTGTGGTCGTAGGCAACGAGGCCATCTTCCGTAAGGAAATTACCGCTGCCGAACTGAGCGTGCTCCTTGATCGCGTTCGCGCTGCCGTGAAAGTGCCGGTCACCACGTCCGAGCAATGGCACGTCTGGGAAGAACACCCGGAACTGGCCAAGCACGTCGACCTGATTGCCGCGCACGTCCTGCCTTACTGGGAATACATCCCGGTGGACAAGGCCGGCCAGTTCGTCCTCGACCGCGCCCGCGACCTGAAAAAGATGTTCCCGAAAAAACCGCTGCTGCTCTCGGAGGTTGGCTGGCCGAGCAACGGCCGCATGCGTGGCGGCACCGATGCGAGCCCGGCAGATCAGGCGATCTACCTGCGTACGCTGGTGAACAAGCTTAACCGCCAGGGTTTCAACTACTTCGTGATCGAAGCGTTCGACCAGCCGTGGAAGGCCAGTGACGAAGGTTCGGTGGGCGCGTATTGGGGCGTGTTCAACGCTGCGCGTCAGCAGAAATTCAACTTCGAAGGCCCGGTCGTCGCGATCCCGCAATGGCGCGTGCTGGCCATCGGCTCGGCGGTGTTGGCCCTGCTGTCCCTGACCTTGCTGATGATTGACGGCTCGGCCCTGCGTCAACGTGGCCGCACCTTCCTGACTTTTATCGCCTTCTTGTGCGGTTCGGTGCTGGTGTGGATCGGCTACGACTACAGTCAGCAATACAGCACCTGGTTCAGCCTGACCGTAGGATTTCTCCTCGCACTCGGCGCACTCGGGGTCTTTATCGTACTGCTGACCGAGGCGCATGAACTGGCCGAAGCAGTCTGGACCCACAAACGCCGGCGTGAATTCCTGCCGGTGGTGGGCGATTCGGACTACAGGCCGAAAGTCTCGATTCACGTGCCGTGCTACAACGAGCCGCCGGAGATGGTCAAACAGACCCTCAACGCCCTGGCCAACCTCGACTATCCGGACTTCGAAGTCCTGATCATCGACAACAACACCAAGGACCCGGCCGTCTGGGAGCCGGTGCGCGATTACTGCGCAACCCTCGGCCCGCGCTTCAAGTTCTTCCACGTCGCACCGCTCGCCGGCTTCAAGGGCGGCGCGCTGAACTACCTGATTCCGCATACCGCCAAAGATGCCGAAGTGATTGCGGTGATCGACTCCGATTACTGCGTCGACCCGAACTGGCTCAAGCACATGGTGCCGCACTTCGCCGATCCGAAAATCGCCGTGGTGCAGTCACCGCAGGATTATCGCGACCAGAACGAAAGCACCTTCAAGAAGCTTTGCTACGCGGAATACAAAGGTTTCTTCCACATCGGCATGGTCACCCGTAACGACCGCGACGCGATCATCCAGCACGGCACCATGACCATGACCCGGCGCTCGGTGCTCGAGGAACTCGGCTGGGCCGACTGGTGCATCTGCGAAGACGCCGAGTTGGGTCTGCGCGTGTTCGAGAAAGGCTTGTCGGCGGCGTATTACCACACCAGCTACGGCAAAGGCCTGATGCCCGATACCTTTATCGACTTCAAGAAACAGCGTTTCCGCTGGGCCTACGGTGCGATTCAGATCATCAAGCGTCACACCGCCAGCCTGCTGCGCGGCAAGGACACCGAGCTGACCCGTGGCCAGCGCTACCACTTCCTCGCAGGCTGGTTGCCGTGGGTGGCCGACGGCATGAACATCTTCTTCACCGTGGGCGCACTGTTGTGGTCGGCGGCGATGATCATCGTGCCGCAGCGGGTCGATCCGCCGTTGCTGATTTTCGCGATCCCGCCATTGGCGCTGTTCGTGTTCAAGGTCGGCAAGATCATCTTCCTCTACCGTCGCGCCGTTGGCGTGAACCTCAAGGACGCGTTCTGCGCGGCGCTGGCCGGGCTGGCGTTGTCGCACACCATCGCCAAAGCGGTGCTGTACGGCTTCTTCACCAGCAGCATTCCGTTCTTCCGCACGCCGAAAAACGCCGACAACCACGGCTTCTGGGTGGCGATTTCGGAAGCGCGTGAAGAGATGTTCATCATGCTGCTGTTGTGGGGCGCGGCGCTGGGGATCTTCCTGGTGAACGGGCTGCCGAGCAACGACATGCGCTTCTGGGTGATCATGTTGCTGGTGCAGTCGCTGCCGTACCTGGCGGCGCTGATCATGGCGTTCCTGTCCTCGCTGCCGAAACCGGCCGTCGAGGCTGAAACGGCACCGGCAGTCTAAATCTTTGCAGATGCACTAAACGGCGGCCAATGGCCGCCGTTTTGCTTTAAGATAACCGCCATTTTCCAGGCCTTGCCCCCCCATTTCCCGTAGGAGCGAGGCTTGCCCGCGAACGAAGCGACTCGGTGTAACAGATACACCTCATTATCGCTCTTCGCGGGCAAGCCTCGCTCCTACAGATAAAGCACCGGAGTTTTCCATGACGGCCCACGCCGACCTTTCGCCGACCCTTCAACTCGCCATCGACCTGATCCGCCGTCCGTCCGTGACGCCGGTCGACGCCGATTGCCAGAAGCAGATGATGCAGCGCCTGGGCGATGCCGGTTTTATGCTTGAGCCAATGCGCATCGAAGATGTGGATAACTTCTGGGCCACCCACGGCAAACACGACGGCCCGGTGCTGTGCTTCGCCGGCCACACCGACGTGGTCCCAACCGGCCCGGTGACCGCCTGGCAGATCGACCCGTTCAACGCGCTGATCGACGAACACGGCATGCTCTGCGGTCGTGGCGCGGCCGACATGAAAGGCAGCCTGGCGTCCATGACCGTGGCCGCCGAGCGCTTCGTCGCCGATTACCCGGATCACAAGGGCAAAGTCGCGTTTCTGATCACCAGCGATGAAGAAGGCCCGGCGCACCACGGCACCAAAGCGGTGGTTGAACGTCTGGCGGCGCGCAAGGAGCGTCTGGACTGGTGCATCGTCGGCGAACCGTCGAGCACTACGCTGGTCGGTGACGTGGTCAAGAATGGCCGTCGCGGTTCCCTCGGCGCCAAGCTGACCGTACGCGGTGTGCAAGGTCACGTCGCTTATCCGCACCTCGCCAAGAACCCGATCCACCTCGCCGCCCCGGCGCTGGCCGAACTGGCCGCCGAGCATTGGGACCACGGCAACGATTTCTTCCCGCCGACCAGTTTCCAGATTTCCAATGTGAATTCCGGCACTGGCGCGACCAACGTGATCCCCGGTGATCTGGTGGCGGTGTTCAATTTCCGCTTCTCCACCGAGTCCACCGTCGAAGGCCTGCAAAAGCGCGTCGCCGACATCCTCGACAAGCATGGCCTGGACTGGCACATCGACTGGGCGCTGTCCGGTCTGCCGTTCCTCACCGAACCGGGCGCGTTGCTGGACGCCGTCGCGTCGAGCATCAAGGACATCACCGGTCGCGAAACCAAGGCCTCCACCAGCGGTGGCACCTCCGATGGCCGTTTTATCGCGACCATGGGTACACAGGTGGTTGAACTGGGCCCGGTCAACGCGACGATCCACCAGGTCAACGAGCGCGTGCTGGCCGCCGACCTCGACGTGCTGACCGAAATCTACTACCAGACCCTGATCAAGTTGCTCGCCTGATGCTTGCCTGCCCGATCTGCAGCGAACCGCTGAACGCGGTGGACAACGGCGTGGCCTGCCCCGCCGGGCATCGTTTCGACCGTGCGCGCCAGGGTTACCTGAACCTGTTGCCGGTGCAGCACAAGAACAGCCGCGACCCTGGGGATAACCTGGCGATGGTCGAAGCCCGGCGCGACTTCCTGAACGCCGGCCATTACGCGCCGGTGGCCAGGCGTCTCGCTGAGCTGGCGGCACAATACGCGCCGCAGCGTTGGCTGGACATCGGTTGTGGCGAGGGTTACTACACCGCGCAAATTGCCGAGGCGTTGCCGAACGCAGACGGTTACGCACTGGACATCTCCCGGGAAGCGGTCAAACGCGCCTGCAAACGCAACCCGCAGCTGACCTGGTTGATCGCCAGCATGGCGCGGGTGCCGTTGGCGTCCGGCAGTTGTCAGTTTCTCGCCAGCGTCTTCAGCCCGCTGGACTGGGAAGAAGCCAAGCGCCTGCTCAGCCCCGGCGGCGGTTTGATGAAAGTCGGGCCGACCAGCGGCCACCTGATGGAATTGCGCGAGCGGCTGTACGACGAAGTGCGTGAGTACACCGACGACAAGCATCTGGCCCTGGTGCCGGACGGCATGGCGCTGCAACACAGTGAAACGCTGGAATTCAAGCTGACGCTTGCAAGTGGTCAGGATCGCGCCAACCTGTTGGCCATGACGCCTCACGGCTGGCGCGCCAGTGCCGAACGCCGGGCGGCGGTCATCGAACAAGTGGAACCGTTCGAGGTCACTGTTTCGATGCGCTACGATTATTTTGTTCTTCAATCTTAATTTTTGGTCTTGAGCAGCAGCTTGAGGCCGGCTAAATCCGCGAATGGATTTTTCAGACCCGCAGTGAGGACATCCATGCGCCAACCCGATATCGAGATTTACCTGAAAGACGCCGACGTCGACCACAAGGCCGTATCCGCCTGGCTCGGCGCGGCGCTGGGCCCGTGCACCGATTGGGTACAGAAAGGTCAGACCTACAAGTGCAAGGCCGGCAACGTGCCAGTGACCTGGCTGCCGAAAGCGGTAGGAAAATGGAACAGCCTGTACCTGGAAAGCGACCAGACCCCGTGGGAAGACGACATCGCCTGCGCCCGCGCCGCGTTTGCCGCGCTGAACGTAGAAGTACGTTGTGCACCGGGTAGTTGGGTCGAGGAAGAAGGTGAAGAGACAGCGGATCGCTGGATGCGCATCAGCGCCGATGGCGAAGAAGAGATCACCTGGAAAACTGCGTAACCCATCACACCACGAACCTGTAGGAGCGAGGCTTGCCCGCGAAGCTT
>NZ_JAGYFX010000181.1:0-5936 GCF_019946615.1 Pseudomonas sp. BF-R-01 | reverse complement strand
CGCCCGTACAACGCCGGTGGTGGCTTGCAGAACGTCGCGCTGACCCAGAGCTTCGAATTTCCCCTGGCGCCGCAATGGTCACTGCTGACGAGCGCGAGCTGGATTCACCTGACGGGGGCGGCGGCGGATAGCAGCATTGTCAAAGCGGTCGGGGATACCAACCAGGGGGAGGTGCAGGCGGCGGTGGCCTACAAGTTTGACTAGAGAAGTTTGTTGGCCGGGCTGACGCCATCGCGAGCAGGCTCGCTCCCACATTTTGACCGCATACCCCTGTGGGAGCGAGCCTGCTCGCGATGGGGCCCTTGAGATCACAGAAAACTAGGTTTCTTCACCTTCGGCGAGCAACGCAATCCCCCCCATGATCACCGCCACCCCCACCCAGTGCAGCACGCTGATCTGCTCGTCCAGCCCCAGCCAAGACCCAAGCAAAACCCCGACAAACACCAGCGAACTCAACGGAAACGCCAGCGAAAGGCTGCTGCGCCGCAATATCAGCATCCACACGAAAAACGCCCCGATGTAACAGGCGATCGCCAGCCACACCCCAGGATTCACCGCTACGGCCATCAGCCATTTCAGGTTGAAATCCATCTGCCCCAGTTGATCACCGCCCACCTTCGTGGCGATCTGCCCGGCACTTTCAAAAGCGATCAACAGCGCCCACAGCACGATGGTGCCCAAGCGCTCATGCAGCCAGTCGGTCTTGCCTCTGATCATCGATTGAGCCTCATGCATGGGCGACACACACGAGCATCACGCCCGCCGTAATCACTAAGGTACCGAGCCAGCGCCGACGACTCACGGTTTCACCGAGGATCAGTTTGCCGGCCAGCACCACGCCGCAATACGCCAGCGCCGCCGCCGGAAACAGCAGGCTCAGTGGCGCACGGGAGAGGGCTTCGAGCCAGACAAAAAACTCGATCACGTAGGCGCCGATCCCGCACCACAGCAGCGGCGCGTTGAACACCTGGCCCCAGAATGCATTCAGGCGAAAACCGCCTTCAAGTTCCGGCAAACGGTCGAGTCCGAGCTTGAAACAGAGCTGGCCAATGACGTCCAGCACGATGGAAAACGCCACCAGCACAATCACGGTAATGGTCATGGGAACAGCTCCTCGAACAGCTCGATCAGTGCCTGATTGGTGGCCGAGTTACGCAGCAGATCGTCTGCGCTCCAGCGTTCCGCCGGCGGCTGGTCGGCCTTGGCCTCCCAGCGTTTGAAGGCATTGCTGAAGGCGGGGCGGGCGTATTCGCCGCAGATGTCGATGCCGAGGATCCGCTTGTTCGCGGCTAGCACGCGTATCGCTTGCAGCAGATGGCTCAGGCGCATGCCGCCCTGATCCCAGTTGGTCGCCGCGTCTTCGCTGGCCAGGACGTCTTTGTCGATGGTGATCCACACCGCCTCGGTGGGCAGGCTGGTGATCAACTGATCGAGAAACACCGGCCAATCCAGTTCGGCGAGGTTGCGCCAGTGCAGCTGGTTTTCCAGTTGCTGATGCCCGGCGCCATCGCCGACCCGGCCCCAGACTTTCGAGGGCGGATGCTGCCACGGAAACAGCTGCAAGACCCCGCGTTTCAGGGCGCTGAGGTTGCCGCCCTTGAGCTGTGGATTTTGCAGGTCATCGCTGCACGGGCCGAGGGTGACGATGCGCTGGACGTTCGGCAGTTTCAGCGCCTGGTTGACCCACGAACCGCAATGCCGACGCGGGGCGAAGTGGACCCAGTCGGGGTGATTGTCGAAGTGGATCAGGCTCACCGGTGCCGGCAAGTCAGTGAGAAAGGCCGGGGTCAAGTGGTGGTAATCGCCTGAGCCGACGAAGAAGATTTCCGGTTGCGGGCCGCTGTGGCGCGGACGTTGTTGCAGGCGTTCGGCGAAGCGGCGCCAGGTGCGTTCGCTGGACCAGAGCCGCAATTTCGGGCCGAGGTCGAGCAGGTCCAGGCGTTTCGCGCGGCCGCTGTCGAGCAACCGTGCGATGGGGGCCTGGGCAGTCAGGCTGTGGTCGAGATCTAAAATGTTCAAGGTCGCAATTCACCCTTGGCAGACCCTCCCAGACACCGGCTCCATCCATCATGAAGGCCGGCCGAGGGGGCTTTTGGGGGTAAATGCAAGGGGCGGGCCAGCCTCCAGTCTCGAAACAACGCAGATCCTGTAGGAGCGAGCGGTGCGGCGATCCGACTTGCCCGCGAAGAACGATAACGCGGTGCATCAGTTGTTCCGCTGCGGACCATTCGCGGGCAAGCCTCGCTCCTACAGGGGATTTGGTCAGGTCTGGAAGCGAACCCAGACGCTGACGAGGATCGTCGCCGCGATCAACCACGCCACCGCCGCCACGGCGAGCGAAGCCTCCAGCCGCATCCGGTCGACCATCACGTACAACGTCGCCAGATAGATGAAGTACGGAATGATCGACCACATGCCAAACACAATCGTGGTCTTCAAGTCGTCCAGCGAGCGACCCTTGCCGACGATGTAGTGCGCAATCAGCGCAAAGGTCGGAAACAGCGGCACCAGGCCGGCGATGTAATAGTTTCTGGTCTTGGCCAGCGCAGCGAGGATCAACACCACCGCCGCACCCAGGGTTGCCTTGAGCATCAGGTCCATCAGTGGCTCAACCCGTACTTCTTCACTTTGTCGAACAGCGTGGTTTTGGCCATGCCCAGTTCCAGGCTGGCCTGGGTCAGGTTGCCGCCGCTGCGTTGCAAGGCGTCGCCGAGCAGGTTGCGTTCGAAGGCTTCCACCGCTTCGGCGAAGGCCAGGCCCTGATTGCTGCCGCTGGCGCCCGACTTCTTGAAGGCCGGCAGACCGAGGGCATACCGCTCGGCTACGTTGCGCAGTTCACGGACGTTGCCCGGCCAGTCGTGGCTCATCAGGTTCGACACGGTCTGGTTGTCCAGCTCCGGCACGGCACGGTCAAAGCGCAAGGACGACTGCTGCAGGAAATGTTCGAACAGTTGCAGGATGTCTTCGCGGCGCTCGCGCAGCGGCGGCAGTTCCAGGGTCACCACGTTCAGCCGGTAATACAAGTCGCTGCGGAATTCGCCGGCCTTGCTCGACTCGTCGAGATCGGACTTGGTCGCCGCGATCACCCGGCAATCCACCGCCACGCTCTGGTTTGAGCCGAGGCGTTCCAGAGTGCGTTCCTGCAACACCCGCAGCAGCTTGATCTGCAACGGCAGCGGCATGCTTTCCACCTCGTCGAGGAACAGCGTGCCGCCGTCGGCGTGTTCGATCTTGCCGATCCGACGCTTGCCGGCGCCGGTGAAGGCGTTGGCTTCGTGGCCGAAGATTTCACTTTCGAACAGGTTCTCCGGCAGGCCACCGCAGTTCAGGGCGACGAACTGTTTGGTGTGACGCCGACTGAAGTCGTGCAGGCAGCGCGCAACCAGTTCTTTACCGGTGCCGGTTTCGCCTTCGATCAGCACGTTGGCCGAGGTATCGGCGACGTTGGCAATCAATTCCCGCAGGTTCTGCATGGCTGGCGAACGACCGATGATCCGGCCTTCCAGGGAATCCCGTTCCGCTAATTGCCGGCGCAACGAAGAGACTTCCCGGGCGAGGCTGCGTTGCTCCAGCGCACGACGGGCGACATCCACCAGGCGTTCGGGGGAGAAAGGTTTCTCCATGAAGTCGTAGGCGCCTTTCTGCATCGCGCCGACGGCCATGGAAATGTCGCCGTGGCCGGTGATCAGCACCACCGGCAGGCTGCGATCACGGGCCTTGAGCCGGGTCAGCAATTCCAGGCCATCAATGCCCGGCAGGCGAATGTCGCTGATGACGATGCCGGCAAAGTTGTCGCCGACCCGCTCCAGCGCTTCTTCGGCGCTGCCCACGCCGACGCAGGGAATGTCTTCCAGGGTCAGCGCCTGTTGGCAGCCGAGCAGCACATGAGGGTCGTCTTCGACGATCAGCACACTAAGGTCGTTGTTCATATTGGCTCGGCTTGAAGGGGGCTTACCAACGGTAAACTGAGGACGAAGGTGGTACCACCGCTGGCCGGGTGTTCGACACCCAAGTGTCCGCCGGTGGCGGCGGCCAGGCTGGCGGACAGGGTCAGGCCGAGGCCCAGGCCTTGCTCGCCGGGTTTGGTGGTGAAGAACGGTTCGAACAGATGCTTGCGCGCTTCGGCATCGATGCCGTGGCCGTTGTCGCGTACCCGCAGGCGATATTTGCCGTCGAACGCTTCGCCTTCGAGCCACAATTCCGGTTGGGGCTGCGACTGCATAGCGTCGAGGGCGTTGCCGATCAGGTTGACCAGAATCTGCTCCAGGCGGGTCTGGTCAATCTGCACCTGCACGTCGGCGAACTCGCGATGCAAGTGCAGAGGGACACTTTCCACGCGTCCACCGAGCAGTTGCAACGCGGCGTCCACCGCTTTGCCGAGGCAGGCCTGGCCCTTGTCGTCGCCGCGCCGGGCGAAGGAGCGCAGGCTTGCGGTGATCCGGCCCATGCGATCGATCAGTTCGTTGATGGTCTTGAGGTTGGTGCTGGCCACATCCAGTTGCCCGCGCTCGAGAAAGCGCACGGTGTTGCCGGACAAGGTGCGCAGCGCCGCCAGCGGCTGGTTCAATTCGTGGGCGATGCTGGTGGACATCTGGCCGATGGCCGCGAGTTTTCCGGCCTGCACCAGTTCATCCTGGGCGCGGCGCAAGGTCTCTTCGGCCTGACGGCGTTCGCGGATCTGGCCCTTGAGCCGTTCGTTGCTGGCGCGCAGGTCGGTGGTGCGTTCGGTAATCCGACGCTCCAGTTGATTGTTGGCTTCCTGCAAGGCTTCCCGGGCGGCGAGACGGGTGGCGATCACCTTGCGGCGCTCGTTCCAGGCAATCAGCAGGAACGCCACCAGGGCAAACGCCACGGCCACCAGAATCCCCTGATTGATCGCTTCGCGACGCAAATCCTGCAGCGGCGTGAGCAGGGTGAAATTCCACGGGGTGTCGCTCAAGGGACGGGTTTGCGAGAGGTAACTGATGTCCTCTTCGTCGGACTCCACCTCGCTGTTGGCCGGGAAGGTCAGTTTTTCCTCGCCTTCGGCCAGTCTTTCTCGGGCCAGCGGTTGCAGCTCGTTCAGTGGAAACCAGTAGTACTGAAGGCTGCGGGCGAGTTTTTCCTTGGTCTCGTCGCTCAATGGAACGACTGATTTCAGCCGTCGCGCCGGATCGCTGGAGAGAATGATGATGCCGTTTTCGTCGCTGACGAAGGCTTCGAGGCGCGCGCGCTGCCAGCGTTCTTCCATGGCTTCGAGGCGGACTTTGACCACCGCGACACCGATGATCTTGCCGTGTTCTTCCAGGCCATGGGCCAGGTAATAACCGGGTTCGCCGTTGGTGCTGCCGATGCCATAGAAGCGACCCGGCTGGCCGCGCACGGCGTTCTGGAAATAGGCGCGAAAGGACAGGTCTTCACCGAGGTAACTGTCGACGTCGCGCCAGTTGCTGGTGGCCATGACGCGACCGGTGGTGTCCATCACGTAGATGGCCCGACTGCGGCTGCGCCGGTTCAGGCCTTCGAGGTATTCATTGACCGTTTGCCGGTGTTCCGGCGACGGGTCGGCCAGCAGCTTCGAAACGCTGGTTTCGAGTTCCAGCAGGCTGGGCAGGTAGGTGTACTTGCTGATCTCGCTCTCGACGGCGCGGGCGTGCAGTTCGAGCTGACGCTGGCCGTTCTCGCTGAGGCTGCGGATCCCGTAGTGCTCGCTGACCCAGAAGCCGAGGTAACCCAATCCGATCATCAGGGCGATGACCAGTGGCGGCAGGAACAAGTGGCGGATCAGACGGGGTTTCACGACGAGTGATGGCGGCGCTGCGCGATAGAGAGTGGGGTCGCATTTCATCACAGATGCCTTGGGTCAACCACAACACAAATCTCAAAACCATCACCGACCCCTGTAGGAGCCGGCTTGCTGGCGATGGTGGGTCAGCCACATTGATGTCGACTGACAC
>NZ_JAGYFX010000180.1:0-5996 GCF_019946615.1 Pseudomonas sp. BF-R-01 | reverse complement strand
TTTGCGGTGTGCTCGAGAATTGAAGGTTCACGCCAAACCTGTAGGAGCCGGCTTGCTGGCGATAGCGATCTCAGGAACGCCATCGCCGGCAAGCCGGCTCCTACAAGGGTGGTCTTCAATCTTCGCGGTTTGCAATGCGCTCGCGGACGGTTAAGGTTCGTTCAGGTTTATCTGCCCCACGAGTCTTTATGTTCAAGCGGTCCCTCACCAAAACCCTCGCCTTTGTGCTGCTGGCCAGCGCTACTTTGTCGGCTCAGGCCAATTGGTACCTGGACGGCGAATCCTCGCGGCTGTCATTTGTCAGCACCAAAAACGCCAATGTTTCCGAAGTGCAGCGCTTCCTGGTGCTGCACGGCAAGGTCAGTCCCAAGGGACTGGCCGAGGTGGAAGTCGAGCTGGATTCGGTGAACAGCGGCATCCCCTTGCGCGACGAACGCATGCGCAAGGAGCTGTTCGAGATCCAGGCCTTTCCCGAAGCGTTGATCACTGCGCAGATTGATTTGCGCCCGATCAACGACCTCGCCCCCGGTGCGCAACTCGAACTGCGCTTGCCGGTCACCGTCAACCTCCACGGCAAAACCCGTGAGTACAACGCCGAGCTGTTGGCGACTCGCCTCGATGACCGGCGCTTTCAGGTGGTGACGCTTGAACCGCTGGTGATCAACGCCGAGGATTTTGATCTGGCGCCGGGGCTGGACAGCTTGCGCAAGGTCGCCGGGTTGTCGGCCATCAGTCTGTCGGTGCCGGTGGGTGCGGTGCTGATTTTCACGGCGCGCTGACATGGCCGGCGCGATTTTTCCCTGGCGTGAAGGCAACAGCTTCGAACTGCTGATTGACGGTCCGCAGTTTTTTCCGCGGATGTTGGTCGCGATTGCGCGCGCCGAGGAACAAGTCGAACTGGAGCTGTACCTGGTGGAGGCGGGTGCCTGTGCCGAGGCCATGGTTCAGGCACTGGTCCAGGCCGCCGAGCGCGGCGTGCGGGTGCGCTGCCTGTTCGATGATTACGGCAGCCTCGCGTTTACCCTGACCCTGCGTCAGCGGCTGATGGCGGCCGGCGTAGAGCTGCGCTTCTACAACCGCCTGAGCTGGCGACGCTGGGTCGGCAATTTCTACCGCGATCATCGCAAGCTGTTGCTGGTCGATCAGAGCATGGCCGTGGTCGGCGGCACCGGTGTCACCGATGAGTTCTGGACGCCGGGCGAAGACGCCAGCGAATGGCACGAAGTGATGGTGGAAATCACCGGTCCTCTGGTCATCGACTGGCAGTTGTTGTTCGATCGCCAATGGATCGCCAACCGCCATCGCCGCGCGTGGAAACCTGCCTCGCATTTCGGTTTGCCGCGATTGCCCCGCGTGCCGCCAATGGGCGAGGGCATGGGCCGGGTCGCGTATGCCGACGCCCGCCAGCACCGCGACATCCTGCAATCGCTGGTTCGTGCGCTGAACAGCGGGCAAAAGCGAATCTGGCTGGCCACGCCGTATTTCCTGCCGACCTGGAAAGTCCGCCGCTCGTTGCGCCGGGCGGCAGCTCGAGGCGTTGATGTGCGTCTGTTGTTGACCGGTCCGCGCACCGATCACCCGTCGGTGCGTTATGCCGGGCATCGTTACTACCCGCGATTACTCAAGGCCGGGGTGCAGATCTTCGAATACCAGCCGTGTTTCCTGCACCTGAAAATGGTGCTGGTCGATGATTGGGTGAGCATTGGCTCGTGTAATTTCGATCACTGGAATTTGCGATTCAACCTGGAAGCCAACCTTGAAGCGCTGGACCCGGGGCTGACACGTGCGGTGGCGGCGAGTTTCGAGAATGACTTTGCGCTGAGCCAGGAAGTCAGCCTGGAGGCCTGGCAACGCCGGCCGCTGTGGCGGCGGGTGAAGCAGAGGATCTGGGGATGGGTGGATCGGCTGGTGGTGAATCTGCTGGATCGTAGAGGCTGATCCCGGTTTTTTGAACACCACAAACCACTGTGGGAGCGAGACCGGCTTGCCGGCGATGAGGCCCTAACATTCAACATCTCAGTTGACTGTCAGGCCGCCATCGCGAGCAGGCTCGCTCCCACAGGGAATAGAGGTTGGATCGTGATTTTTTTGTCGACCCATCCCTTGTAGGAGCCAGCAAGCCGGCTCCTACAGGAGATCGGGGGTTACAGGAGTTCGAAGCTCTGCTGCGTCACGTCCTGGGAATCCAGGCCGATCTGCACGTTGAACTTGCCTGGCTCTGCTGCGTACTTCAACTGAGCGTTGAAGAACTTCAGGTCATCCTCGGTGATGGTGAAGTGCACGACTTTCTGCTCACCGGCCTTGAGCGTGATTTTCTGGAAGTTCTTCAGTTCCTTCAGTGGCCGGATCATCGAGCCGGTCACGTCCTGGATGTACAACTGCACCACGGTTTCGCCGTCGCGCTTGCCGGTGTTTTTCACCATGACGCTGGCGTCGAGCTTGCCGGTCTTGTTCAGCGTGGTCGATGACAGGGCCATGTCGGTCAGGCTGAAATCGGTGTAGCTCAGACCGAAGCCGAACGGAAACAGGGGGCCGGTGGTGTCATCGAAATACTGCGAGGTGTAGTTGCCTGGTTTGCCCGGCGTGAACGGCCGGCCAATGCTCAGGTGGTTGTAGTAGGTCGGAATCTGGCCCACCGAACGCGGGAAGGTGATCGGCAGTTTGCCCGACGGGTTGTAGTCGCCGAACAGCACGTCGGCGATGGCGTTGCCGCCTTCAGTGCCGCTGAACCAGGTTTCCAGAATCGCGTCAGCCTGTTCCTTCTCCTGGAGAATCGACAGCGGACGTCCGTTCATCAACACCAGCACCAGTGGTTTTCCGGTGGCCTTCAAGGCGCGAATCAGTTCACGCTGGTTTTCCGGAATATTCAGGTCGGTACGGCTGGAGGACTCGTGGGACATGCCACGGGATTCGCCCACGGCTGCCACCACCACATCGGCATCCTTGGCGGCTTTCACCGCTTCGTCGATCAGCACTTGCGCCGAGCGCGGGTCATCTACCACTTCCGGTGCGTCGAAGTTGAGGAAGTTCAGGTAATCCAGCGCCTTCTTGTCGCTGGTGATGTTGGCGCCACGGGCGTAGATCAGCGTCGACTGCGCACCGAGTGCGGTGGTCATACCGTCGAACAGTGTCACCGATTGCGCAGGGCGACCGTTGGCGGCCCAACTGCCCATCATGTCGATCGGTGCCTTGGCCAACGGACCGACCAGCATGATTTTCGCGGTTTTCTTCAGCGGCAGAGTTTCGCCCTGGTTCTTCAGCAACACCAGGCTGCGGCGCGCAACGTCGCGCGCCTCGGCGCGGTGCAGGCGGCTGTCGGCGTTAGTGTCGACCGGATCATCTTCAGCCTTGCCGATGCGCAGGTACGGGTCCTTGAACAGGCCCATGTCGTACTTGGCATCGAGCACTGCGCGCACGGCATTATCGATGTCGCTCTGCTGGATCTCGCCGGCCTTGAGCAGCCCTGGCAGCTCCTTGCCGTAGAGCGTGTCGTTCATGCTCATATGAATGCCGGCCTTGATCGCCAGCTTCGCGGCTTCGCGGCCATCAGCGGCAACGCCGTGCTTGATCAGCTCGAAAATCGCCCCGTGGTCGCTGACCGCCAGGCCTTTGAAGCCCCATTCCTTGCGCAACAGGTCGTTCATCAGCCAGGTGTTGGCGGTGGCCGGTATGCCGTTGATCGAGTTCAACGCGACCATGACCCCACCAGCACCGGCGTCAATCGCGGCGCGGTACGGTGGCAGGTAATCCTGGTACATCTTGACCGGGCTCATGTCGACGACGTTGTAGTCGCGACCGCCCTCGACCGCGCCATACAAGGCGAAGTGCTTGACGCTGGCCATAATGCTGTCGGCCGCGTTCGCGCCGGCGCCCTGGAATGCCTTGACCATCACGCCGGCGATGCGCGACACCAGATAGGTGTCTTCACCGAAACCTTCGGAAGTACGGCCCCAGCGCGGGTCGCGGGAGATGTCGACCATCGGCGCAAAAGTGAGGTCGACGCCGTCCGACGAAGCTTCCTTGGCGGCGATGCGCCCGGACAGGCCAATGGCGTCCATGTCCCAGCTCGAGGCCAAGGCGATAGGGATCGGGAAAATCGTGCGGTGGCCGTGGATCACGTCGTAGGCGAAGAACATCGGGATCTTCAACCGGCTGCGCATCGCCGCGTCCTGCATCGGACGGTTTTCCGGGCGGGTGATCGAGTTGAACGTACCGCCGATGTTACCGGCGGCAATTTCCTTGCGGATCAGCTCCCGAGGCATTTCCGGGCCGATGCTGATCAGGCGCAACTGGCCGATTTTTTCATCGAGGGTCATCTGCTTCATCAGGTTGCTGATGAAAGCGTCCTTGTTTTCCAGAGGTGTGGGCGTCGTGGCGGCCAATACGTTATGACTGGCCAGGCTGACGAACAGGCCCAGCAAACACAGCTTCTTCATGAATGGTTTTCTCAAAAGCCCAAACGGCAGTAAATACGCGCCGGTCAGCCAAAATTTAGGGAGCGACTATTGTTGTTCAAGTAAATGCGGGCACACTTGCGCAGTGTTTTCGCGCAGGGGCATCTTTTAGCCCATTGGCTCGATGCAATCCAGTAGCGGCGGCAGATTATGCCCGAAGTGTCCGGTCAGGAGGTTGCTGGTTGTTTTTTCAACGGAATGTGCACGGGAGCGTCAACCAGATGAATGTACGACATCACACTCGGTCGAGCCTGCAGGTCGCAGCCTTGATGTTGCTGACCACGTTGCTGGCCGGTTGCGGCATCAACAATATTCCGACCCTCGACGAACAGGCCAAGGCCGCCTGGGGCCAGGTGCAGAACCAGTACCAGCGCCGCGCCGACCTGATCCCCAACCTGGTGGAAACCGTCAAGGGCTATGCGAAACACGAAGAGGAAACCCTGACTGCGGTGATTGAAGCCCGGGCCAAGGCGACGTCCATTCAGGTGGATGCCAGCACCCTCGACAACCCCGAGAAACTCAAGCAGTTCCAGCAGGCGCAGGATCAGTTGACCGGTGCCTTGAGCCGTTTGATGGTGGTGTCCGAGCGTTACCCGGACCTCAAGGCCAACCAGAATTTCCTGGCGTTGCAATCGCAACTGGAAGGCACCGAGAATCGCATCGCCGTGGCGCGTCGGGATTTCATTCTCGCGGTGCAGAACTACAACACCGAAATCCGCACTTTCCCGGGACGCTTGTGGCACACCGTGATGTACAGCGACTTGCCGATCCGCGAAACCTTTGAAGCCACCACCCCCGGTGCCGAGAAAGCGCCTGAAGTGAAGTTCTGACCGGCTAGAAGCATTACCACGGATGAGGTTGCCAATGCGCGTGTTGAATGTGGGCCTGGCGCTGTTGCTTTGGGTGTTTGCTGCCACGGCCCAGGCCGAGCTGAAGTTTCCGGAGCTGACCGGGCGGGTGGTGGACAACGCCGGGATGATCGAGCCGTCGGTGCGCGAGCAGCTGACGCAACAGCTCAATGCCCATGAAAAGGCCACCGGCGAGCAGTTGGTGGTGGTGACGTTGCCGGACTTGCAGGGCGCCGAGATTGCCGACTTCGGTTTCCAACTCGGGCGCCATTGGGGCATCGGCCAGAAGGACAAGAACAATGGCGCGCTGCTGATCGTCGCCCGTGATGAGCGCAAGCTGCGGATCGAAGTCGGTTATGGCCTGGAAGATCGCCTGACCGATGCGCAGAGTTCGGTGATCATCCATCAGGTGATCACCCCGGCGTTCAAGGCCGGTAACTTCAGCAAGGGCATCAGCGACGGGGTCGCGGCGATGCTGGTGGTGTTGGGCGGTAGCCCGCTGGATGAACCGTCGACTATTTATGAGTCGGGCGGCGATCAGGACGGTGATTTTGTTTCCCGGCACCCGGGGATTTTCGTGTTTCTGGTGGTGCTGTTCATCCTGACGATATTCGTCTTGCAGATGTTCGGGATTCTGCCGGCGGGCCGAGGCGGGTCGGGTGGTTCGAGTGGTGGTTTCGGCGGTGGTGGTTTT
>NZ_JAGYFX010000018.1:0-77696 GCF_019946615.1 Pseudomonas sp. BF-R-01 | reverse complement strand
CCCCATCGCCGGCAAGCCGGCTCCTACACAGGTCTCACATGACCTACAGGATATAACGGGACAGGTCTTCGTTCTGCGCCAATTCGCCGAGGTGGTTGTTGACGTAGTCGGCGTCGATCAGGATCACCTTGTCGTCGTGAGCGCTGGCCAGGTCGCCGGCGCTGAACGACACCTCTTCGAGCAGACGCTCAAGCAGCGTGTGCAGGCGACGGGCGCCGATGTTCTCGGTTTTCTCGTTGACCTGCCAGGCGATCTCGGCGATGCGCTTGATGCCATCCGGCTGGAACTCGATGGCCAGGCCTTCGGTTTTCAGCAGTGCGCAATATTGCTCGGTGAGCGAGGCGTGCGGTTCGCTGAGGATGCGTTCGAAGTCTTCCGGCGTCAGCGCCTTCAGTTCGACACGAATCGGCAGACGGCCTTGCAGCTCAGGCACCAGATCGCTCGGCTTGCTCAAGTGGAACGCGCCAGAAGCGATGAACAGGATGTGGTCGGTCTTGACCATGCCCAGTTTGGTGTTGACGGTGCAGCCTTCGATCAGCGGCAGCAAGTCGCGTTGCACGCCTTCACGGGACACATCGACGCCACCGGAGTTACCGCGCTTGGCAACCTTGTCGATTTCGTCGATGAACACGATGCCGTGCTGCTCGACCGCTTCCAGCGCCTTGGCCTTCAACTCTTCATCGTTGACCAGGCGGCTGGCTTCTTCGTCGCGGACCAGTTTCAGCGCTTCCTTGACCTTGAGCTTGCGGCTCTTGCGTTTGCCCTTGCCCATATTGGCGAACAGGCTCTGCAACTGGTTGGTCATTTCTTCCATGCCCGGTGGCGCGGAGATATCGACGCCGGACACTTCGGCGACTTCGATTTCGATCTCCTTGTCATCCAGCTGGCCTTCGCGCAGGCGCTTGCGGAACAGCTGGCGGGTGTTGGAGTCGGCCGACGGGGCGTCATCGTTGTTGAAGCCCATGCGCGCCGGTGGCAGCAGGGCGTCGAGGATGCGCTCTTCGGCGGCATCTTCGGCGCGGTGGCGAACCTTGGTCATTTCCTGTTCGCGCAGCAGCTTGATGGCGGCGTCGGCCAGGTCACGAATGATCGACTCGACGTCGCGGCCGACGTAGCCGACTTCGGTGAACTTGGTCGCTTCGACTTTGATGAACGGTGCGTTGGCCAGTTTGGCCAGGCGACGGGCGATCTCGGTTTTGCCGACGCCGGTCGGGCCGATCATCAGGATGTTCTTCGGCGTTACTTCAACGCGCAGCTCTTCCGGCAGTTGCATCCGGCGCCAGCGGTTACGCAGCGCGATGGCGACGGCGCGTTTGGCATCGTCCTGGCCGATGATATGGCGGTTGAGTTCGTGGACGATTTCACGGGGAGTCATGGACATAATATTTTGACGGACCTTAAACAAGATGAGTCGTGGCGTGGGGCCGAAACAGACTTACTCGTCGCCTTTGGCGCAGTCCTGCTCCTCAATGGTCTGGGTGTGGTTGGTGAATACACAGATGTCGCCGGCAATGCCGAGGGCGGTTTCGACGATTTCCCGGGCTGACAGGTCGGTTTTCTTCAGCAGCGCACTGGCGGCGGCCTGGGCGTAGGCGCCGCCGGAACCCATGGCGATCAGGCCTTGTTCAGGCTCAACAACGTCGCCGTTGCCGGTGATGATCAGGGACGCGTCTTTGTTGGCGACCGCGAGCATGGCTTCGAGGCGGCTGAGGGTGCGGTCGGTGCGCCATTCTTTGGCGAGTTCGACGGCGGCGCGAACCAGATGGCCCTGGTGTTTCTCCAGTTGACCTTCGAAGCGCTCGAAAAGGGTAAAGGCGTCGGCCGTGGCGCCAGCAAAACCGGCGAGGACTTCGCCGTGGTAGAGGCGACGAACTTTCTTCGCGTTGCCTTTCATCACGGTATTGCCGAGAGAAACCTGGCCGTCGCCGCCCATGACGACTTTGCCGTGGCGGCGAACTGAAACGATGGTGGTCAAGGGAGAGTCTCCACGCAGCGGGGCGAAAATGCCTTATGCCAACTCATATGGGGGTGGTGGAGCGTTTTTCAACTGCGGGGCGGGAGAGGGGACGAGCGGTGGCGTACACGAAGATGTGTGGTGGGAGTGCTGACGCCAATCGCGAGCAGGCTCGCTCCCACAGGGTTGGCGCAAATCCTGTGGGAGCGAGCCTGCTCGCGATGAACGATAACGCGAATCAGCGGTTCTGGCGTTGTTGTAACAACAGGTTGCTGAACCCGGCGCCGGACAGTTGTTTCTGCGCGGTGGTCAGTTGTTCGCGGTTGCTGAACGGCCCGACCAACACCCGATACCACGTCTCGTCCTTCACCGTGCCGGACTCAACCGATACCGCTTGGCCGAGCAGGATGATCTGCGCGCGCACCTTGTCTGCATCAGCCTCCTTGCGGAACGAACCGGCCTGCAGGAAGAACTTGGTCACCGGTGCCGCCTTGGCCACGGGTGGCGGTGGCGGCGGGGTGATGCCAGCCAATGCCGCCTGAGCCCGCGCCGTGTCGATCTTCGCCGCTTCCGCCGGGGTTACCGGCGTGGTCGGTACCGCCGGCGTCGGCGGTGTTTTCTCCGGCACGGCATCCGGCGGCACGATGACTTCCGATTCCGGCAGCAAGGTGTAGAAGTCGTACTTCGGCTTCACCGGTTGCGTCGGGCTCGGCGGGGTCTTGTTGGCCTCGGCGACCTTGGTGGCTTTCTGCTGCTCGATCTTCTCGCGCTTGACGCTGTCGCTGCCCTTGCCCGGTTCCAGCTTCATCAGGAACACAATGAACGCGCCGACCGTCAGGCCGATGGCCATCCACAACCAACCCGGGATCGGTTGCTTTGCAGGAGCTTGGTAACGGCTGGCGCCACGCTTGGGTGCAGGTTTTTTCTTGGCAGCCAACTTACATACGCTCCAGAGTTTCCAGACCCAAGAGTTCCAGGCCTTGCTTGAGAGTGCGGCCGGTCAGCGCGGCAAGACGCAAGCGGCTTTGCATTTGCGCCGGGGTTTCAGCACTGAGGATCGGGCAGTTCTCGTAGAAGCTGGAGAACAGGCCGGCAACGTCGTACAGGTAGGTGCAGAGGATGTGCGGCGTGCCTTTCTCGGACACGTTGTTCAGGATTTCGCCGAATTGCGCGAGTTTGGCTGCCAGCTCATGTTCATGCGCGGCTTCCAGGACGATCTGCCCTTCGACTTCGCTGAAGTCTTTGCCGAGCTTGCGGAACACGCCCGCCACACGGGTGTACGCGTACAGCAGGTACGGCGCGGTGTTGCCTTCGAAGTTCAGCATCAGGTCGAAGTTGAAGCTGTAGTCGCTGGTGCGGTGCTTGGACAGGTCGGCGTATTTCACTGCGCCGATGCCCACGACCTTGGCGATGTTGCGCAGCTCGTCTTCGGCCAGCTCCGGGTTTTTCTCTTTGACCAGGTTGTAGGCGCGCTCCTGGGCTTCGGTCAGCAGGTCGATCAGCTTCACGGTGCCGCCGTCACGGGTCTTGAACGGACGGCCATCGGCGCCGTTCATGGTGCCGAAACCCATGTGTTCCATTTCCATCGGGTGCGTCACGAAGCCGGCCTTGCGGGCGACGGCGAACACTTGCTGGAAGTGCAGGGCCTGGCGCTGGTCGACAAAGTACAGCGCGCGATCAGCCTTCAGCTTGCCACTGCGATAACGTACCGCCGCCAGGTCGGTGGTGGCGTAGAGGTAGCCGCCATCCGCCTTGACGATGATCACCGGCAGCGGGTCGCCGTCAGCGTTCTTGAACTCGTCAAGGAACACGCACTGCGCGCCGTTGCTCTCGACCAGCATGCCGGCGGCCTTGAGGTCGTTGACCACGTTGATCAGGTCGTCGTTGTAGGCGCTTTCGCCCATCACGTCGGCCATGGTCAGTTTGACGTTCAGCAGCTCGTAGATTTTCTGGCAGTGCGACAGCGAGATGTCCTTGAACTTGGTCCACAGCGCCAGGCAATCCGGGTCGCCGGCTTGCAGCTTGACCACCAGGCCACGGGCGCGGTCGGCGAACTCTTCGGATTCGTCAAAACGGCCCTTGGCGGCGCGGTAGAAGTTTTCCAGGTCCGACAGCTCGTCGCTGGTGATCGGGTTTTCCTGCAAGTAAGCCATCAGCATGCCGAACTGGGTGCCCCAGTCGCCCACGTGGTTCTGACGGATCACTTCGTCGCCGAGGAACTCCAGAACGCGAGCCACGCCGTCGCCGATGATGGTCGAACGCAAGTGGCCGACGTGCATCTCTTTGGCGAGGTTCGGTGCCGACAGGTCGACCACGGTGCGTTGCGCCGGGCCGGCCTTGCGCACGCCGATGTGCTCGTCGGCCAGTGCGGCGTCGAGGCGGGTGGCCAGGGCGTCGGTGTTCTGGAAGAAATTCAGGAAGCCAGGACCGGCAATTTCGGTCTTGGTGATGTTTTCGTCAGCCGGCAGCGCGGCGATGATTTTCTCGGCCAGATCACGCGGCTTCATGCCGGCCGGCTTGGCCAGCATCATGGCGATGTTGCTGGCGAAGTCGCCGTTCTTCTTGTCACGGGAGTTTTCCACCTGGATCGCCGGCGTCAGGCCTTCAGGCAACACACCTTCGTTGACGAGTTGGGTGATGGCTTGTTGGATCAACTGGCGAATGGTGTCTTTCATGGTCTTCTCTTTCGACCGCAAGCGCGGCGGCGCTTCGATGCGCTGGTGGAAAAACTGGGCATTATCCGTTGCGAAGGCGGGCTTGCCAACTATAGCGGGCAGGTTGTGGATATGTGGTGACTATTAGGGCCTCTTCGCGGGCAAGCCTCGCTCCTACAGGGTCGAGTCGTTTGCCAATATTGTGAACGACACAAACCCGTAGGAGCGAGGCTTGCCCGCGAAGGCAATATTGAAATCAATACAAATCGACCGGGTCGACATCCAAAGACCAGCGCACCGCCCGCCCGCTCGGCATCTGCTCCAGCACCAGCAACCAACTGGCCAGCAATCGGTGCAGCGGCGCCCGGGCCGTTGCCTGCAACAATAACTGCGCGCGATAACGCCCGGCCCGACGTTCCATCGGTGCGGGCACCGGCCCGAGCAATTCGATCCCGGTCAGATTCTGTTCCGCCAGCAAACGCTCGGCCTCGCTGCACGCCTCGTCGAGAAACCCTTCAGCCTGCCCCGGTTTGTGCGCTTCGGCCCGCAGCAGCGCCAAATGCGCAAACGGCGGCAACCCGGCAGCGCGTCGTTCGCTCAGCGCCTGTTCAGCGAACGCGAAGTAGCCTTGTTCAGTCAGTTGCACCAGCAGCGGATGGTCCGCCAGATGGGTCTGGATGATCACTTTGCCCGGCTCTTCAGCCCGGCCTGCGCGGCCGGCGACCTGCACGATCAGTTGCGCCATGCGTTCGCTGGCGCGGAAGTCACCTGAGAACAATCCGCCGTCGGCATCGAGAATCGACACCAGCGTCACCCGTGGAAAGTGATGCCCTTTGGCAAGCATTTGCGTGCCCACCAGAATGCACGGGTGACCCTTCTGAATGGTCGCGAACAACTGATTCATCGCGTCCTTGCGCGACGTGCTGTCGCGGTCGACCCGCAGCACCGGAACATCCGGGAACAGAATGGCCAGGCGTTCCTCGGCGCGCTCGGTGCCGGCGCCCACCGGCCGCAAATCCACTTTGCCGCACTTCGGGCAGTGCCGGGGCACGCGTTCGACGTAGCCGCAATGGTGGCAGCGCAGTTCGCCGGAGCGCTGGTGCACGGTCATTCGCGCATCGCAGCGCTGACATTCGGACATCCAGCCGCAGTCGTGGCACAGCAACGTCGGGGCGAAACCTCGACGGTTGAGGAACACCAATACTTGCTGGCCGGCCGCGAGTGTCTGGCCGATGGCTTGGTGCATCGGCCCGGAAATGCCGCTGTCGAGCGGGCGACTTTTCACATCCAGGCGCAGGAAGCGTGGCTGCTTGGCGCCGCCAGCGCGTTCATTCAAGCGTAGGAGGCCGTAACGCCCGGTGTAGGCGTTGTGCAGGCTTTCCAGCGAAGGCGTGGCGGAACCGAGCACGATCGGGATGTTTTCCTGCCGTGCGCGGACCAATGCCAGGTCGCGGGCGTGGTAGCGCAGGCCTTCCTGCTGTTTATAAGAGCCGTCGTGCTCTTCGTCGATGATGATCAGGCCGGGGTTTTTCATCGGCGTGAACAGCGCCGAACGGGTGCCGATAATAATGTCGGCGTCGCCGTCGCGCGCGGCGAGCCAGGCTTCGAGGCGCTCGCGATCGTTGACCGCCGAGTGGATCAGCGCAATCCGCGCATTGAACCGTTGTTCGAAGCGCGCCAGGGTCTGCGGGCCGAGGTTGATCTCCGGGATCAACACCAGTGCTTGCTTGCCGGCTTCAAGGGTTTCGCGGATCAACTGCAAATAGACTTCGGTCTTGCCACTGCCAGTGACGCCGGCCAGCAGGAACGCGTGATAACTGTCGAACCCGGCGCGAATCGCCTCATAGGCGGCGCGTTGCTCAGGGTTGAGCGGCAATTCCGGTTGCGCCAGCCAATGCTCGTGGCGTGCGCCGGGGGCGTGCTTGCGGATCTCCACTTGCACCAGATCCTTGGCCAGCAGCAGATCCAGGCTGTCCTTGCTCAGCATCAGCTTGCTCAGCAACTGATGGGCGACGCCATGAGGATGCTGCGCCAGGGTTGCCAGCGCCTCGCGCTGACGCGGGGCCCGGGCGATGCGCGGGTCATCGAGGCTGGCGCCAGGCGCGGCGGACCAGAAACGTTCCTGGCGCGCTTCGGCCAGCTCGCCCTGACGCAACAACACCGGCAGCGCCCAGCTCAAGGTGTCGCCGAGGCTGTGCTGATAATACTGAGAGGTCCACAGGCACAGCTTGAACAGCGCTGGCGGCAAGGGCGGCGTGGCGTCGAGCAGGGCCAGGGCCGGTTTGAGCTTTTCTGCCGGCACTTCGCTGGTGTCGGTGACCTCCACCAGAATCCCGATCATCTCCCGCCGGCCGAAAGGTACGCGCAGGCGCATGCCCGGTTGCAACTGGGCGCGCAGGACTCCGGCCGGGGCACGGTAATCGAACAGGCGGCGCAGGGGCGAAGGCAGGGCGAGGCGCAAAATGGCGTCGGGCACGCGGGGGGGTCTCGATCAACAAACAATAGGGGGGGCGTGACATATAACCTGTGGGAGTGAGCCTGCTCGCGATAGCAATCTTGCAGTCAACATTGTGGCGACTGGCAGGCCGCTATCGCGAGCAGGCTCACTCCTACAGGGGATCGCGTATTGGGTCGGGAGCCTAGCAGACGGTCGGTCTCAGCGACAGCTTGCGTGATTGAGATTGTCTGGTAGAATCCGCGGCCTAATTACGTGCGGTATTCAACAATAGTGTTGGGTGGCGGCACGCAGCCTGAGGAAGACACCATGAAAGCTGATATCCATCCAGAATACCCAGCCATCGCTGTTACCTGCAGCTGTGGCAACAAGTTCGAAACCCGTTCGACCTTCGGCAAAGCCCTGGCGATCGACGTTTGCAACGAATGCCACCCGTTCTACACCGGTAAGCAAAAGACTCTGGACACTGGCGGCCGCGTTCAGCGCTTCGCAGACCGTTTCGGTGCTTTCGGCGCGAAAAAGGCCTAAGGCCAATCATTTTGGAAGGTCGTTCCGGCTTCTCCAGACTGATAAAAAAGGCGTCCCTTGCGGGCGCCTTTTTTGTGTCCGCGATTTGGCTTTCGGGCGCCCAGGCCTTCTGCCCGGTACCGGATGGGCTGACGTCGGTCGCGGTGCAACGGGTGGTGGATGGTGACACCGTGCGCCTGAGCGATGGCCGCAGCGTGCGCATGATCGGCTTGAATACGCCCGAGCTGGGCAAGCAGGGCCGCTCCGACGAGCCGTTCGCCGTGGCGGCGCGCAAGCGCCTGGAAGCATTGGTGGCTGCCAGTGGCGGGCGGGTCGGTGTGCTGCCGGGTAAAGAGAGCAAGGATCACTACGGTCGTACCCTTGCGCATCTTTATGACGCCAAGGGTGCCAACCTCGAAGCGCAGATGCTCGCAGAAGGGCTCGGTTTCCAGGTGGCGGTCGCCCCGAATGTCGATCTGGTGGCCTGTCAGCAAGCAGCGGAACGCAGTGCGCGGCAAGCCGGGCTCGGTGTGTGGCGCCAGTCGCCTGTACTGAAAGCGGAGCAGATCAACACGTCCGGCTTCGCGCTGGTCAGTGGGCGTGTGAGCAAGGTTCAACGCAATCGCGGCGGTGTTTGGATCGAGTTGCAGGATTCTCTTGTACTGCGTGTTGCGCCCAATGTGCTGGGGCAATTTGATGGTGCGGCGCTGGAGCGCCTGAAAGGCAAGCAGGTCGAGGCCCGTGGCTGGGTCGTGGACCGTTCGCGCCGTGGCGGATTGCAAGCGGGGCAAGCGCGCTGGCTCCTTCCATTGACCGATCCGGCGATGTTGCAAGCGGCGCCTTGATAAAAAAAATTGTAGACATTTTTATTGTCGATTGTGAACAGTCTATCCCTTGTGTTCCGTGGCTCTTGGCCCAAAGTCGTAGGGCGGGGCGCTTGACAGGGGTGACTGGTCAGTCTTGTGGGGACTTTGCGAGGCGCGTATCCTCGCTGACCAGTCTGTCCAACAGTAAAAGCGGAATGCCCCCATGTCTGATCTGAAAACTGCCGCTCTCGAATATCACGCCCATCCTCGTCCAGGTAAGCTGAGTGTCGAGCTCACCAAGGCCACCGCTACCGCCCGCGACCTGTCGCTGGCCTACAGCCCCGGCGTAGCCGAACCAGTACGCGAAATCGCCCGCGATCCTGAACTGGCCTACAAATACACCGGTAAAGGCAACCTGGTTGCAGTCATTTCCGATGGCACCGCGATTCTGGGCCTGGGTAACCTCGGCCCATTGGCTTCCAAGCCAGTGATGGAAGGTAAAGGCGTGCTGTTCAAGCGCTTCGCCGGCATCGACGTTTTCGACATCGAAGTCGACTCCGAAAGCCCGCAAGCCTTCATCGACACCGTCAAGCGCATCTCCATCACCTTCGGTGGCATCAACCTGGAAGACATCAAGGCACCTGAGTGCTTTGAGATCGAACGCGCTCTGATCGAGCAGTGCGACATCCCGGTATTCCACGATGACCAGCACGGCACCGCAATCGTGACTGCCGCCGGCATGATCAACGCCCTGGAAATCGCTGGCAAAACCCTCGCCGACGCCAAGATCGTCTGCCTGGGTGCCGGTGCGGCGGCCATCTCCTGCATGAAATTGCTGGTGAGCATGGGCGCCAACATCGAAAACATCTACATGGTTGACCGTACCGGCGTGATCCACTCCGGCCGTGACGACCTGAACCAGTACAAGGCTGTCTTCGCTCACGCGACCGACAAGCGCACCCTGGCTGACGCCCTGCAAGGCGCAGACGTGTTCGTCGGCCTGTCCGGTCCGAACCTGCTGAGCGCTGAAGGCCTGCTGTCCATGGCGGCCAACCCGATCGTGTTCGCGTGCTCGAACCCGGATCCGGAAATCTCCCCGGAACTGGCACACGCCACCCGTAACGACGTGATCATGGCGACCGGCCGTTCGGACTACCCGAACCAGGTCAACAACGTACTGGGC
This sequence comes from Pseudomonas sp. BF-R-01, assembly GCF_019946615.1. NCBI lineage: Bacteria > Pseudomonadati > Pseudomonadota > Gammaproteobacteria > Pseudomonadales > Pseudomonadaceae > Pseudomonas > Pseudomonas sp. BF-R-01. The sequence goes on along the minus strand of NZ_JAGYFX010000018.1, from coordinate 68,137 downwards.
TTCCCGTTCATCTTCCGTGGTGCCCTGGACGTTCGCGCCAAGCGCATCAACGAAGAAATGAAAGTGGCAGCAGCCAACGCCCTGCGTGAACTGGCCAAACTGCCGGTTCCTCAGGAAGTGTGCGACGCCTACGGCGGCATCAAGCTGGAATTCGGTCGTGAGTACATCATTCCGAAGCCAATGGACAAGCGTCTGATCACCCTGATCTCCGATGCCGTGGCCAAGGCTGCAATCGAGACCGGCGTGGCAACCCTGCCGTATCCGAAGAACTACCCGCTGAAAAGCGTGGATGATGTGTTCAACGGCTAAGCCGTTGTAACGCTTCAACCGAAGCCCCGGTTCTTGTGAGCCGGGGTTTTTTATTGTCTGTGGTTTGTGTGTTGCCTGTGCGGGCCTCTTCGCGGGCAAGTCGGATCGCCGCACCGCTCGCTCCTACGGGTTTTGTGCCGGTCGCGAATACTGCGTACAACACAAAACCTGTAGGAGCGAGGCTCGCCCGCGAAGAGGCCGGGTAATACAACCCATAAATCGCAGACAACAAAAAGCCCCGCACTTCTCTCGAAGGCGGGGCTTTTCGGGTGGTGCTGCGATCAGAACAAATCGATCGGCGCCGCTTCATCCGCTGGCAGCGGGCTGCCCGGCGCATTGCCGTTGCCCAGCTCATTCACCGACGGTGGCGTATCTTCGGCCTTGAACAGTTCGAAGTACGCTCCAGGCGTGCCTGGGGTGGCTGCCCGGCCGCTGACCGGGTCAACCCGTAGGCTGAGGATGCCTTCCGGTTCCGGTTGCGTGTGTGGCGGCTTGTCTTTGAGCGCGGCGCCCATGTAGTTCATCCAGATCGGCAGGGCAACGGTGCCGCCGAACTCGCGTTTGCCCAGGCTTTCCGGTTGGTCGAAACCGGTCCAGACGGTGGTCACGTAATCGGCGTTATAGCCCGAGAACCAGGCATCCTTCGATTCGTTGGTCGTACCGGTTTTGCCTGCAATGTCGGGGCGCCCCAAGGCCAGTGCGCGACGGCCGGTGCCGAGTTTGATCACGTCCTCGAGCATGCTGTTGAGGATGTAAGTGGTGCGACCATCGACAATGCGTTCGGCCACGGCCGGAGCCTGAGGTGTTGACAGACCTGGAGCTTCGCCCGGCGTCGCGTTGACCGTAAAGGCCTCGGCAGTCGGCGCGGCGATGCCGTCGGTGGCCACATCGCCTTTCGGCACGCTTGGCGGATTGGCGACGAACAGCGTGTCGCCATTGCGGCTTTCGATCTTGTCGATGATGTACGGGGTGATCTTGAAGCCGCCGTTGGCGAACGTGCTCCAGCCGGTGGCGATTTCCATTGGCGTCAGGGTCGCGGTGCCCAGGGCCAGCGACAGGTTGCGCGGCAGGTCCTGCTTGTTGAAGCCGAACTTGCTGATGTAGTCGATGGTGCGATCGACGCCCAGCGCCTGTACCAGTCGGATCGACACCAGGTTGCGCGACTTGTACAGCCCTTCACGCAGGCGGATCGGGCCGAGGAAGGTGTTGGTGTCGTTCTTTGGACGCCAGACCTTGTCCAGGTACTCGTCGACGAACACGATCGGTGCGTCGTTCACCAGGCTGGCGGCGGTGTAGCCGTTATCCAGCGCAGCGCTGTACACGAACGGTTTGAAGCTCGAACCTGGCTGGCGCTTGGCCTGCAGGGCACGGTTGTAGTTGCTCTGCTCAAAGGCGAAACCTCCGACCAGCGAGCGAATCGCACCGTTCTGCGGATCAAGGGAGACCAGTGCACCCTGAGCTTGCGGGATCTGGCTGAATTTCAGCGAATTGTCCGGCTGACGCTGTACGCGAATCAGATCACCGACCTGAGCCACATCCGAGGGCTGCTTCGGATTGGCGCCCATGCTGTTGGTGTTCAGGAACGGCCGCGCCCATTTCATGCTGTCCCAGCCGATGTGTTCGTCGCCGGTACGGGTCAGCACTTGCAGGCCGTTCTTCTCGACCTGCGTGACGATGGCCGGCTCAAGGCCGCTGATGGTGCGCTGCTTGGTCAGCTCCGAGATCCAGGCCTCGCGGGTCTTGCCCGGCAGGCGCGACTCGGGACCGCGATAGCCGTGACGCTGATCGTAGGTCATCAGGCCTTCGTGGACGGCCGTGTTGGCCATTTCCTGCAGGTTGCTCGGCACGGTGGTCGTGACGCGGAAACCCTCGGTGTAGGCATCGCTGCCGTAGCGGCCGACCATTTCGGCGCGGGCCATTTCAGCAATGTACGGCGCGTTCACTTCCGGGGTCGGCACGTGATAGCTGGCGTTCAGCGGCTCGTTGATCGCGGCGGTGTAATCGCTCTCGGTAATCTTGCCGAGCTTGTACATGCGGCCAAGGATCCAGTCGCGACGTTCCTTGCTGCGAGCCGGATTGGCCAGTGGGTTGAAGCGCGACGGAGCTTTCGGCAGGCCGGCGATCATCGCCATCTGCGCCAGGCTGACGTCACGAATCGACTTGCCGTAGTAAACCTGCGCCGCGGCCTCGATGCCGTAGGCGCGGTTGCCCAGGTAGATCTTGTTGACGTACAGCTCGAGGATCTCGTCCTTGGTCAGCTGCCGTTCGATCTGCAGGGCCAGGAGGATTTCAGTGGTCTTGCGCGAGAAGCTGCGTTCGCTGGTCAGGAAGAAGTTCTTCGCCACCTGCATGGTGATGGTGCTGCCGCCGGACTGGATGTGTCCGCTTTTGACCAATTGGGTGGCGGCACGCATCAGGCTGCTGGGATCGACGCCGTAGTGGTTGGCGAAATTGTCGTCTTCAGCACTTAGTAACGCATTAATGAAATTGGGGGGAATGTCGGCGAAACGGATCGGTGTACGGCGCATTTCGCCAAACTCTGCGATCAACTTGTTGTCGCTGCTGTAGACGCGCAATGGAATCTGCAACTGGATGCTTCGCAGTGCCTCCACAGAAGGCAATCCCGGACTAAGGTAAAGAAACGCGCCACTCAGACCAAGGAGCAGTCCGCAGAAAACGGCGACGATGGACCAACCGAAGAATTTCAGCAGACGAATCAAGGCTTTGGGATATCCAGGGCAAAGAATGAATTAGGCAGCAGGGTTCAGATAAACAGGGAACGACCCGCGCTTGCAGTAAAAACCGGAAAAAAACGCTGGGCATTATAAGCATTTTTACGTCGAGAGCGTCATTTGCGCTGCTGTCAAGACGGGTGGTTTGAACGCAACGGACATTACAGAGTCCGTAAGACACGGATAGTCATAGGGAATTGGTAGTGCTAGGACTCTTCAATAAAAAAGCCAATACGCTTTTGGGGATCGACATCAGCTCCACGTCGGTGAAACTTCTGGAGTTAAGCCGCCAGGGCGACCGCTATCGGGTCGAGGCTTATGCGGTTGAACCGCTACCCGCCAACGCAGTGGTCGAGAAAAATATCGCCGAACTCGAAGGCGTGGGTCAGGCCCTTTCACGCGTGCTGCTCAAGGCCAGAACCAGCCTCAAGAATGTGGCCGTAGCCGTGGCCGGTTCTGCCGTCATCACCAAAACCATCGAAATGGATGCAGGTCTTTCCGACGACGAGCTGGAAAACCAGCTGAAGATCGAGGCCGATCAATACATCCCTTATCCACTGGACGAAGTCGCCATCGACTTTGAAGTACAGGGCGTATCGGCACGCAACCCGGAACGGGTCAGTGTGCTGCTGGCAGCCTGTCGCAAGGAAAACGTCGAAGTCCGTGAAGCGGCGCTCGCACTGGCCGGCCTGACGGCGCGCGTGGTCGATGTCGAGGCTTACGCGCTGGAGCGCTCATTCGGCCTGCTGACCGGGCATCTGGCGGCGTCTCGCGAGGATCTGACGGTCGCCGTGGTCGACATCGGCGCGACCATGACCACCCTGAGCGTGCTGCGCAACGGGAAAATCATCTACACCCGCGAACAGTTGTTCGGCGGTCGTCAACTGACGGAAGAAATCCAGCGGCGTTATGGCCTGACCGTTGAGCAAGCGGGGCTGGCGAAGAAGCAGGGCGGTTTGCCGGACGATTACGTCAGCGAAGTGTTGCAGCCCTTCCGAGATGCGCTGGTGCAGCAAGTGTCGCGTTCGTTGCAGTTTTTCTTCGCTTCCGGCCAGTACACCTCGGTCGACCATATCCTGTTGGCTGGCGGCACCGCTTCGGTTCCGGGGCTGGACCGATTGATCGAGGAGCGACTGGGCACTTCGACGCAAGTGGCCAATCCATTCTCCGACATGACCCTGGGCAGCAAGGTCAACGCCGGTGCCCTGGCCAGCGACGCACCGGCGCTGATGATCGCCTGCGGGTTAGCCCTCAGGAGCTTCGACTGATGGCGCGGATCAACCTTTTACCTTGGCGCGAAGAGCTGCGGGACGCACGTCGCAAACGCTTTTTGCTGGCGCTGGTCGGCGTGCTGGTGGGCGCTGTGGCAGTGGTGCTGGTCGCGGATCGGGCCATCAACGGCGCCATCGACCGACAGGTCGCCCGAAACGATTACATCGGTAAACAGATTGCGGTGGTCGACGAACGGATCAAACAGATCAGCGACCTCAAGGCGCGGCGTCAGCAACTGGTCGAACGCATGCGCATCATCCAGGACCTGCAGGGCAATCGTCCGATCAGCGGGCGGATCTTCGATCAGTTGGCGCGCACCTTGCCGGACGGGGTCTATTTCACCGAGGTGAAAATGGAAGGTAAAACCCTGTCCATCACCGGCGCGGCAGAATCCAATAACCGAGTTTCCGACTTGATGCGCAATCTGGATGCATCGGACTGGTTCGATGCGCCCACCCTGACAGAGGTCAAGGCGACCACCGCAGGCCAACTGGATCAGGCCAACGTCTTTCAGTTGACCGTGCGCCAGACCCAGCCTGCTGCCGTGGAGGCCGATCAATGAGGCCGGCCGAATGGATCGAAGGGCTGCGCAAGATCGACATCAACGATCTGGACACCAACAACATGGGGTCCTGGCCGCCCGCCATCAAGGCGCTGGCGGGTCTTCTATTGATGATTCTGGTGTTGGCGCTGGGCTACAGCTTTTCCATCAGTGACCTTGAGAGCCAGCTTGAACTCAAGCGCGAGGAAGAGTCGACCCTCAAGGAACAATTCGCCACCAAGGCCCACATGGCGGCGAATCTTGAGCTGTACACCCAGCAGATGAAGGAAATGGAGAACTCCTTCGGCGTGCTCCTGCGGCAATTGCCCAGTGACACCGAAGTGCCCGGCCTGCTGGAGGACATCACCCGTACCGGCCTCGGAAGCGGGCTGGAGTTTGAAGAGATCAAACTGCTGCCAGAGGTGACCCAGCCGTTCTACATCGAACTGCCGATCCAGATCACCGTCACCGGTGCCTATCATGACCTCGCCACGTTCGTCAGTGGCGTGGCGGGGCTGCCACGGATCGTCACCCTGCATGACTTCGACCTTGCCCCGGCCAACCCCGAAGGCGGCGCGAAATTGCGCATGAGCATCCTCGCCAAGACTTACCGCTACAACGACAAGGGGCTGCAAAAATGAGCCCGGTTCGTATTTTTCCGATGATCGGGATGTTGGCCGCCCTGGCCGGTTGTGATGGCAGCAATGACTTCAGTGATCTCGACGCTTACATGAACGAAATGCGTCTGCGTGCGCCCGGCAGGATTGAACCAACGCCGACATTCCGGTCTTACCCAACGTTCACCTACAGCGCGGCTAACTTGCGAAGCCCGTTTTCCCGGCAGCTCAGAGTTGATCTGGCCGGCCAAAAACATGGCGCACGCAATGTCAAACCAGACCCCAGTCGGGTCAAGCAGTACCTCGAAGGTTTCAACATCGAGCAGTTTGAAATGGTCGGCACGATCTCCAATGCGGCGGGCTCCTTTGCGCTGTTGCGCGGGGCGGGCGGTGTGCATCGGCTGAAAGTCGGCGATTACCTGGGGCGCAACGATGGCCGGATCGTCGCCATCAGCGGCTCGCAAGTCGATGTGGTCGAAATCGTTCCTGACGGCGAAGGCGCCTGGCTGGAGCGGCCACGGACTATCCCTTTGAAAGAGCACTCATAGTGGAACTCGAATAATGAACAGGATTTTCGCAACCTTCGGTATTTCGCTATGGATAGCGTTGCTGTCGCCGATGGTACAAGCGGCCAACCTCAAGGCGCTGGATGTTGCCGCGCTGCCGGGAGACCGCGTCGAGTTGAAGTTGTCATTCGATGGCGCGCCGCCGGCGCCCCACGGTTACACGACGGAGCAGCCTGCGCGGATTGCGCTGGATCTGCCTGGCGTGGTCAGTCAGTTGGCGAGCAAGACCCGTGATCTTGGTGGCGGCAACGCCCGCAGCGCCACAGTGGTGGAAGCCAAGGATCGCACACGGCTGATCATCAACCTGACTCAATTGACCCCGTATACCGCACGGGTCGAAGGCAACAACCTGTTCGTTGTGGTCGGGCGGGGAGGCAGTAACGCTGCCGCGCCTGCCGCCAGGCCTTCGCGGGTCGCCACGGCAACTGCGGCGCCGGCCAAGGCTTATGCGCCGGCGAGCAAGGCCATTCGCGGCGTGGATTTCCAGCGTGGAACCCAAGGCGAAGGCAACGTGGTCATCGACCTGTCGGACCCTTCCATCGCCCCGGACATTCAGGAGCGCGATGGCAGGATCGTCCTTAATTTTGCCAGAACCCAATTACCAGAACCTCTGCGAGTGCGCCTGGACGTCAAGGATTTCGCCACGCCGGTGCAGTTCGTCAACGCCAGTGCCACCGGTGATCGGGCGACCATCAGCATCGAGCCCAGCGGCGCCTTCGATTACTCGACCTACCAGACCGACAACAAGCTCACCGTCAGCATTCGCCCGATGACCGTCGATGACCTGCAAAAGCGCAACGCCGAACGTTTTGCCTACACCGGTGAAAAGCTCTCGCTGAACTTCCAGGACATTGACGTGCGCTCGGTGCTGCAACTGATCGCCGACTTCACCAACCTCAATCTGGTGGCCAGCGACACGGTGCAGGGCGGCATCACCTTGCGTCTGCAAAACGTGCCATGGGATCAGGCGCTGGACCTGGTGCTGAAAACCAAGGGGCTGGACAAGCGCAAGATCGGCAACGTGCTGCTGGTCGCGCCGGCCGACGAGATTGCCGCGCGCGAACGTCAGGAGCTGGAATCGCAGAAGCAGATTGCCGATCTGGCGCCATTGCGTCGTGAGCTGCTGCAGGTCAATTACGCCAAGGCGGCGGATATCGCCAAGTTGTTCACGTCGGTGACCAGTGCCGAGGCGAAAGTGGATGAGCGGGGTTCGATCACTGTCGATGACCGGACCAACAACATCATTGCCTATCAGACCCAGGATCGCCTCGACGAACTTCGCCGGATCGTCGCGCAACTGGACATCCCGGTGCGTCAGGTGATGATCGAGGCGCGAATCGTCGAAGCCAACGTCGACTATGACAAAAGCCTCGGCGTGCGCTGGGGTGGTTCGTTGCAGAACAAAGGCAACTGGAACACGTCCGGGGTCAGCAACGGCGCCGATGCTTCGTCGACCATCGGCACGCCCGGCAGCACCAGTACCAACTCGCCGTTCGTCGATATGGGCGCCGCCGCCAACACCTCGGGGCTCGGTATCGCCTTCATCACCGACAATGTGCTGCTGGATCTTGAACTGACCGCCATGGAGAAGACCGGCAACGGCGAAATCGTCTCGCAGCCCAAAGTGGTCACGTCCGACAAGGAAACCGCCAAAATCCTCAAGGGCACCGAGATCCCGTACCAGGAAGCCAGCTCCAGCGGCGCCACATCGGTGTCCTTCAAAGAGGCCTCGCTGTCGCTGGAAGTGACGCCGCAGATCACCCCGGACAACCGGATCATCATGGAGGTCAAGGTCACCAAGGACGAACCGGACTACCTGAACAAGGTCCAGGATGTACCGCCGATCAAGAAAAACGAGGTCAACGCCAAGGTCCTGGTCAATGACGGCGAGACCATCGTAATCGGTGGCGTTTTCTCAAATACTCAGAGCAAGGTTGTAGATAAGGTGCCATTTCTCGGCGATGTGCCGTATCTTGGCCGCCTTTTCCGGCGTGACGTGGTTTCGGAGAAAAAATCCGAGCTGCTGGTATTTCTCACTCCGCGTATCATGAACAACCAGGCGATTGCTGTGAGTCATTGATTCTGTGCGAAATTTGATTCTTGTTGGACCGATGGGGGCTGGAAAAAGCACCATCGGCCGGTTGCTGGCCAAAGAGCTGCGCCTGCCATTCAAAGATTCCGATAAGGAAATTGAATTGCGCACGGGCGCCAATATCCCATGGATCTTCGATAAGGAAGGCGAACCGGGCTTTCGCGACCGCGAGCAGGCGATGATTGCCGAGCTGTGCGATTGCGACGGCGTGGTGCTGGCGACCGGTGGCGGTGCAGTCATGCGCGAAGCCAATCGTCGGGCGCTGCGTGCCGGTGGTCGGGTGGTTTATCTGCACGCTTCCGTGGAGCAGCAGGTCGGCCGCACTGCCCGCGACCGCAATCGGCCACTGTTGCGTACTGCCGACCCGGCCAAGACCCTTCGGGATTTGCTGGAGTTGCGCGACCCGCTTTATCGGGAAATCGCCGACCTGGTGGTTGAAACGGATGAGCGGCCGCCGCGTATGGTGGTGCTCGATATTCTCGAGCGCTTGCAGCAACTGCCTCCCCGTTAAAGCGCAGCGCGAAATGCGCTATCCTCGGCGTCCTGCCACGATCGCTCAAGGTTGTGGCGGATGGCTACCGAACGGCGTCACACCATCAGATGCCCTGGATACTCGATAACTCAAGGCGGGACGCCTGATTTCATCTTCACTGTGGGGACACATGCAGACACTCAAGGTCGATCTAGGCGAGCGCAGCTACCCGATTCATATTGGCGAAGGTTTGTTGGATCAGCCTGAGCTGCTGGCCCCGCATATTCGCGGACGGCAAGTGGCGATCATCTCCAACGAAACCGTTGCGCCGCTCTATCTTGAACGTCTGACCCGCAGCCTTGCGCAGTATTCGGTGATTTCCGTGGTGCTGCCCGACGGCGAAGCCTTCAAGACCTGGGAAACCCTGCAACTGATTTTCGACGGCTTGCTGACCGCACGACACGACCGTCGCACGACCGTGATCGCCCTCGGTGGCGGCGTGATTGGCGACATGGCCGGGTTTGCCGCCGCCTGTTACCAGCGTGGCGTCGATTTCATCCAGGTTCCAACCACTCTGTTGTCGCAAGTCGACTCCTCGGTGGGCGGCAAGACCGGGATCAATCATCCGCTGGGCAAAAACATGGTCGGCGCGTTCTATCAGCCGAACGTGGTGCTGATCGATACCGCCTCCCTCAATACCCTGCCGGCCCGCGAGTTGTCCGCCGGGCTTGCTGAAGTCATCAAATACGGCTTGATCTGCGACGAGCCCTTCCTGACCTGGCTCGAAGAAAACGTCGATCGCCTGCGCGCCCTGGACCAGGTCGCCCTGACCTATGCCATCGAGCGCTCCTGCGCGGCGAAGGCGGCGGTGGTCGGCGCCGATGAAAAGGAAACCGGTGTTCGCGCCACGTTGAACCTGGGCCACACGTTCGGCCACGCCATCGAAACCCACATGGGCTATGGTGTCTGGCTGCATGGTGAAGCGGTCGCTGCCGGTACGGTAATGGCGTTGGAAATGTCCACGCGTCTGGGCTGGATCAGTGAGCAAGAGCGCGATCGCGGCATTCGCCTGTTCCAGCGTGCCGGCCTGCCGGTCATCCCGCCTGAAGAGATGACTGAAGCCGATTTTCTCGAACACATGGCAATTGACAAGAAAGTGATCGACGGTCGTTTGCGCCTGGTGCTGCTGCGCCACATGGGCGAAGCAGTGGTGACCGACGATTATCCGAAAGAGGTTCTACAGGCCACGCTGGGAGCGGATTACCGCGCCCTGGCTCAGCTTAAAGGTTAATAAGATCCCGATGACTAGTTTGCACGCCGACGAGGCTTTCCTCGGCCATTACCAGTTGAGTCATGACCCTTTTGCTCCACGGGTGCCTGGCTTCAAATTCTTCCCGGCCCAGCGCAAACCTGTGCTGGGTCAGCTGCACCACCTGGCCCGTTACAGCCAGTTGCTGCTGGTGGTCACCGGCCCGCAAGGCAGTGGCAAGACCCTGTTGCGTCAGGCCCTGGTGGCCAGCACCAATAAACAGTCCGTTCAAAGCGTGGTGGTTTCCGCCCGTGGCGCCGGTGATGCGGCGGGCGTGCTGCGTCAAGTGGCTCAGGCGCTGAACGTCACCGAGGCCGAGACCGGCGCGATACTGGCTCAGGTCGTGCAGCTCGCGCTGACCGGTCAGGAAGTCTATTTGCTGGTGGACGACGCCGAGCAGCTCGACGAGTCCGCGCTCGAAGCCTTGATGGAGCTGGCCGCCGGTGCGCCGGAAGGCCGCCCGCACGTGTTCCTGTTCGGCGAATCCTCGCTGATCGCTCAACTTGAGGCGCTGAGCCTTGAAGAAGAGCGCTTCCACGTCATCGAGCTGCAGCCTTACACCGAAGAAGAAACCCGCGAATATCTGGACCAGCGGCTCGAAGGTGCTGGACGGGGTATCGAACTTTTCACCGCAGAACAGATCTCTGATATTCACGAAAGCTCCGACGGCTGGCCTGGCAACATCAACCAGGTTGCCCGCGATGCAATGATCGAAGCCATGATTGCCAGCCGCTCAGCGGTCAAGCGTCCAAGTATGGGGTTCAACATGCCGAAGAAACACGTATTGGCGATTTCCGCCGTCGTCGTGGTCGCGGTAGCCGCCGCCTGGTTGATGCCGGGTCGCAGCAAAGCACCGACCACCGGCGCACCTGCCAACGAACAGGCGCAACTGCCGCTCGGGCAGGGCACGCCACAACCTAACAGCGGCGGCGCACCAGCCGTGGAATTCGCCGGTAATTCGCAACCGATGCCATTGCCGTTGGTCGGCAACTCGCAGCCGGTCATGCGTGGCCCGCTGGCTGAAGCCGCCGGTGGCATTGCCGAGGGCGACGATGGCGTGCCGGTAGAGGGTTCCAGCGCTACACCGCCGACCGTGACCACCATCGCGCCTCCTGCGGGCATCCAGGCCGGTCCTGCGCCGACGCCAGCCGCCAAGCCGACGCCAGCGCCTGCACCAGCGCCGACTCAGGTCGCGACGGCCAAGCCGGTTCCGACTACGCCTGCAGCGAAGCCGGCACCAGCGCCTGCGCCAGCCAAGCCTGCGGCCGTCGCAACCGCCAAGCCTGCCGAGAAACCTGCGGCTGCGGCCAAGGCTGCCGGCGGCACCTGGTACGCCGGTCAGGCTCCGGGTAACTACGTGGTGCAGATCCTCGGCACCAGCTCCGAGGCGACCGCGCAAAACTTCGTGAAAGAGCAGGGCGGCGAGTACCGTTATTTCAAGAAAGTCCTCAACGGCAAGCCGCTTTACGTCATCACTTACGGTAACTTCGCCAACCGCGATGCAGCCGTTACCGCCATCAAGGCCTTGCCAGCGAAGGTTCAGGCTGGTAAACCTTGGCCTCGCACTGTCGCCAGCGTCCAACAGGAACTGGCAACAACTCGCTGAAGATTCGGCGGCCTTACCCAGGCCGCCTCTCCCGGCACCTCAAAATTTCTACAAGCGCATGCCGCCTCTACAGGCCGCGTGCCTTGTGGTGTCTGCGTCACAGTAGTCTTTGAGTCGTTGCAGTCAAAATTAAAAAAGTTTTGACTAGCACAGCAGATCGCTTTAAACCTTTCACAAATGCGACATAGATTTGCGACATTTCGTCGTCAAATTTGTGAGCCTCTGTGTCGGTGTGTACAATGACCTCCCTTTTGCCCCCGCAAAGCTGGCGTACGTTCGGCGCGGATGGTAAGTGGTTGAATTGAAAAGAAATTTGCCTCGATAAGAGGCAGCCTGGTGAGAAAGTGTCTATGAAAGCAGGTCTGTACCAACCAGATGAATTCAAGGATAACTGCGGTTTCGGCCTGATAGCCCATATGCAGGGCGAGCCCAGTCATACCCTTTTGCAAACGGCCATCGAGGCCCTGACCTGCATGACCCACCGCGGTGGGATCAACGCCGACGGCAAGACCGGTGACGGTTGCGGTCTGCTGATTCAAAAGCCGGACGTGTTCCTGCGAGCCATCGCCCAGGAAACCTTCGGCGTCGAACTGCCCAAGCAATATGCGGTGGGCATGGTCTTCTTCAACCAGGACCCGGTCAAAGCCGAAGCCGCTCGCGAGAACATGAACCGCGAGATCCTGGCCGAAGGCCTGACCCTGGTCGGCTGGCGCAAAGTGCCGATCGACACCAGCGTCCTCGGCCGCCTGGCCCTTGAGCGCCTGCCGCAGATCGAGCAGGTCTACATCGGCGGTGAAGGCCTGAGCGATCAGGACATGGCGATCAAGCTGTTCAGCGCCCGTCGTCGCTCGTCCGTGGCCAACGCCGCCGACGTCGATCACTACATCTGCAGCTTTTCGCACAAGACCATCATCTACAAAGGCCTGATGATGCCGGCGGATTTGACCGCCTTCTATCCAGACCTCAGCGATCAGCGCCTGCAAACCTCGATTTGCGTGTTCCACCAGCGCTTTTCCACCAACACCCTGCCGAAATGGCCGCTGGCCCAGCCATTCCGCTTCCTCGCCCACAACGGCGAGATCAACACCATCACCGGCAACCGCAACTGGGCCCAGGCCCGTCGCACCAAGTTCACCAACGATCTGATGGATCTGGAAGAACTCGGCCCGCTGGTGAACCGCGTCGGTTCCGACTCCTCCAGCATGGACAACATGCTCGAGCTGATGGTCACCGGTGGCATCGACCTGTTCCGTGGCGTGCGGATGATCATTCCGCCTGCGTGGCAGAACGTCGAAACCATGGACCCGGACCTGCGTGCGTTCTACGAATACAACTCGATGCACATGGAACCGTGGGACGGCCCGGCCGGCGTGGTAATGACCGACGGTCGTTACGCGGTGTGCCTGCTCGACCGTAACGGTCTGCGTCCGGCGCGTTGGGTCACCACCAAGAACGGTTTCATCACCCTGGCGTCGGAAATCGGTGTCTGGAACTACCAGCCTGAAGACGTGATCGCCAAGGGCCGCGTTGGCCCGGGCCAGATCTTTGCCGTGGACACCGAAACCGGCCAGATCCTCGACACCGACGCGATCGACAACCGTCTGAAGTCCCGTCATCCGTACAAGCAATGGCTGCGCAAGAATGCCCTGCGCATCCAGGCGACCATGGAAGACAACGACCACGGTTCGGCGTTCTACGATGTCGATCAGCTCAAGCAGTACATGAAGATGTATCAGGTCACGTTCGAAGAGCGCGACCAAGTGCTGCGTCCGCTCGGCGAACAAGGCTACGAAGCCGTTGGCTCCATGGGCGACGATACGCCGATGGCCGTGCTGTCCCAGCGCGTGCGCACGCCGTACGACTATTTCCGCCAGCAGTTCGCGCAGGTGACCAACCCGCCGATCGACCCGCTGCGTGAAGCCATCGTCATGTCGCTGGAGATCTGCCTCGGTGCCGAGCGCAACATCTTCCAGGAGTCGCCGGAACACGCCTCGCGCGTAATCCTCAGCTCGCCGGTCATTTCCCCGGCCAAGTGGCGCTCGCTGATGAACCTCGATCGTCCGGGCTTCGAGCGCGCGATCATCGACCTCAACTACGACGAAAGCGTCGGCCTCGAAGCTGCCGTGCGCAACGTCGCCGATCAGGCTGAAGAAGCCGTTCGCGCCGGTCGCACCCAGATCGTCCTGAGCGACCGTCACATTGCACCGGGCAAGTTGCCGATCCACGCTTCCCTGGCCACCGGCGCGGTACACCACCGCCTGACCGAAAAAGGCCTGCGTTGCGACTCCAACATCCTGGTGGAAACCGCCACCGCACGCGACCCGCACCACTTTGCGGTGTTGATCGGCTTCGGCGCCTCGGCGGTCTATCCGTTCCTGGCTTATGAAGTGCTGGGCGACCTGATCCGTACCGGTGAAGTGCTGGGCGACCTCTATGAGGTGTTCAAGAACTACCGCAAAGGCATCACTAAAGGCCTGCTGAAGATCCTGTCGAAGATGGGTATCTCGACCATCGCCTCGTACCGTGGTGCACAGCTGTTCGAAGCGATCGGCCTGTCCGAGGAAGTCTGCGACCTGAGCTTCCGTGGCGTGCCGAGCCGCATCAAGGGCGCACGTTTCGTCGACATCGAAGCCGAGCAGAAAGCCCTCGCCGCCGAAGCCTGGAGCCCGCGCAAGCCGATCCAGCAAGGCGGCCTGCTGAAGTTCGTCCACGGTGGCGAATATCACGCCTACAACCCGGACGTGGTCAACACCCTGCAAGCCGCTGTGCAGCAGGGCGACTACAGCAAGTTCAAGGAATACACGTCGCTGGTGGACAACCGTCCGGTGTCGATGATCCGCGACCTGTTCAACGTCAAGACGCTGGCCACGCCGCTGGACATCAGCGAGATCGAACCGCTGGAATCGGTGCTCAAGCGCTTTGACTCCGCCGGCATTTCGCTTGGCGCACTGTCGCCGGAAGCTCACGAAGCCCTGGCCGAAGCCATGAACCGCCTCGGTGCGCGTTCCAACTCCGGCGAAGGCGGCGAAGACCCGGCGCGCTACGGCACCATCAAGAGCTCGAAAATCAAGCAAGTCGCGACAGGCCGTTTCGGTGTGACCCCGGAATACCTGGTCAACGCTGAAGTGCTGCAGATCAAGGTTGCCCAGGGCGCCAAGCCCGGCGAAGGCGGTCAACTGCCAGGCGGCAAGGTCAACGGTCTGATCGCCAAGCTGCGTTACGCAGTGCCGGGCGTGACCCTGATTTCGCCGCCGCCGCACCACGACATCTACTCGATCGAAGACTTGTCGCAGCTGATTTTCGACCTGAAACAAGTCAACCCGAAAGCGCTGGTCTCGGTGAAGCTGGTAGCAGAAGCGGGCGTCGGCACCATCGCCGCCGGTGTGGCCAAGGCCTATGCGGACTTGATCACCATTTCCGGCTACGACGGCGGCACCGGTGCATCGCCGCTGACCTCGATCAAATACGCGGGCGCTCCGTGGGAACTCGGCCTGGCCGAAACCCACCAGACCCTGCGTGGCAACGACCTGCGCGGCAAAGTCCGGGTACAGACCGACGGCGGCCTGAAAACCGGCCTCGATGTGATCAAGGCGGCCATCCTCGGCGCTGAAAGCTTCGGTTTCGGCACCGCGCCAATGATTGCCCTGGGTTGCAAATACCTGCGTATCTGCCACCTGAACAACTGCGCCACCGGCGTCGCGACTCAGAGCGAGAAGCTGCGCAAGGATCACTACATCGGCACCGTCGACATGGTGGTGAATTTCTTCACCTACGTCGCCGAAGAAACCCGTGAGTGGCTGGCCAAGCTGGGCGTGCGCTCCCTCGAAGAGCTGATCGGTCGCACCGATCTGCTGGAAGTCCTCGAAGGCCAGACCGCCAAGCAGAACCACCTGGACCTGACCCCGTTGCTGGGCAGCGATCACATCCCGGCAGACAAGCCTCAGTTCTGCCAGGTCGACCGCAACCCGCCGTTCGACAAAGGCCTGCTGGCCGAGAAAATGATCGATATGGCCACCTCGGCCATCAACGACATGAGCGGCGCCGAATTCGCGCTGGATATCTGCAACTGCGACCGTTCGATCGGCGCGCGGATCTCCGGTGAAATCGCGCGCAAGCACGGCAACCAAGGCATGGCGAACGCGCCGATCACCTTCCGCTTCAAAGGGACGGCCGGTCAGAGCTTCGGTGTGTGGAACGCCGGCGGTTTGAACATGTACCTGGAAGGCGATGCCAACGACTACGTCGGCAAAGGCATGACCGGTGGCAAACTGGTCATCGTTCCGCCGAAGGGCAGCGCCTACAAGACTCAGGACAGTGCCATCATCGGCAACACCTGCCTGTACGGCGCCACCGGCGGCAAGTTGTTCGCTGCCGGCACTGCGGGCGAGCGTTTCGCAGTGCGTAACTCCGGTGCTCACACCGTGGTGGAAGGCACTGGCGATCACTGCTGCGAGTACATGACCGGTGGTTTCGTCTGCGTCCTGGGCAAAACCGGTTACAACTTCGGCTCAGGCATGACCGGCGGTTTCGCCTACGTGCTCGACCAGGACAACACCTTCGTTGACCGGGTCAACCACGAACTGGTGGAAATCCAGCGGATCAGCGGCGAAGCGATGGAAGCCTACCGTAGCCACCTGCAACGCGTGCTGAACGAGTACGTCGAGGAAACCGACAGCGAGTGGGGTCGTGAACTCGCAGAAAACCTCGATGACTACCTGCGCCGTTTCTGGTTGGTCAAGCCCAAGGCTGCCAGCTTGAAAACGTTGCTTTCCAGCACCCGTGCCAACCCGCAGTGATATGCGCCTGAAGAGTTTGATGAGGTTTTAACAATGGCTGAACGTCTGAATAACGACTTCCAGTTCATCGACGTCGGGCGCAAAGATCCGAAGAAGAAACTGTTGCGTCAACGCAAGAAAGAGTTCGTGGAGATCTACGAACCCTTCAAACCCCAGCATTCGGCCGATCAGGCCCACCGCTGCCTGGGTTGCGGTAACCCGTATTGCGAATGGAAGTGCCCGGTGCACAACTTCATTCCGAACTGGCTGAAACTGGTGGCCGAGGGCAACATCCTCCAGGCCGCCGAGCTGTCGCACCAGACCAACACCCTGCCGGAAGTCTGCGGCCGGGTGTGCCCGCAGGATCGTCTGTGCGAGGGTGCCTGCACCCTCAACGACGGCTTCGGCGCGGTGACCATCGGTTCGGTCGAGAAGTACATCACCGACACCGCGTTCGCCATGGGCTGGCGCCCGGACATGTCCAAGGTCAAGCCGACCGGCAAACGTGTCGCGATCATCGGCGCAGGCCCGGCCGGCCTCGGTTGTGCCGACGTGCTGGTACGCGGCGGCGTGACCCCGGTGGTGTTCGACAAGAACCCGGAAATCGGCGGTCTGCTGACCTTCGGCATCCCGGAGTTCAAGCTGGAAAAGACCGTGCTGAGCAATCGCCGCGAAGTCTTCACCGGCATGGGCATCGAGTTCCGCCTGAACACCGAAGTGGGCAAGGACGTGTCCGTCGAGCAACTGCTCGAAGAATACGATGCCGTGTTCATGGGCATGGGCACCTACACCTACATGAAGGGCGGCTTTGCCGGTGAAGACCTGCCGGGCGTGCATGACGCGCTGGACTTCCTGATCGCTAACGTCAACCGCAACCTGGGCTTTGAAAAGTCGCCGGAAGATTTCGTCGACATGAAAGGCAAGAAGGTTGTGGTACTGGGCGGCGGTGATACGGCGATGGACTGCAACCGTACGTCGATCCGCCAGGGCGCCAAGTCGGTGACCTGTGCGTATCGTCGTGACGAAGCGAACATGCCTGGCTCGCGCAAAGAGGTGAAGAACGCCAAGGAAGAAGGCGTGAAATTCCTCTACAACCGCCAGCCGATCGCCATCGTGGGTGAAGACAAGGTTGAAGGCGTGAAGGTGGTCGAGACCCGTCTCGGCGAGCCGGACGCCCGTGGCCGTCGCAGCCCCGAGCCGATCCCGGGCTCCGAAGAGATCATCCCGGCCGACGCCGTGGTCATCGCTTTCGGTTTCCGTCCAAGCCCGGCGCCGTGGTTCGAGCAGTTCAGCATCCAGACCGACAGCCAGGGCCGCGTAGTTGCGCCTGAACAAGGTCAGTTCAAGCACCAGACCAGCAACCCGAAAATCTTCGCCGGTGGCGATATGGTTCGCGGTTCCGACCTGGTGGTGACGGCGATCTTCGAAGGCCGCAATGCGGCTGAAGGGATCCTGGATTACCTGGGCGTCTGATCGCACTCCAACATTGGAATGCAACCCCTGTAGGAGCTGGCTTGCCAGCGATAGCATCACTTCGGTCTGACTGACAGACCGAGGTGTCCGCATCGCCGGCAAGCCAGCTCCTACAGTGCTTTGTGGTGTTGCGAAGATGTGGTTCCCCCGCGACAAATTGACCCGATAGACAAAAGGCTGACCTGCATCCGTGCCTTTTGCGTCGAGCTCTGAGAAAATGCCCGCACTTTTTTTCCGGATGCCGACATGACTGCCCTGAAGAACGACCGTTTCCTTCGCGCCCTGCTCAAGCAACCTGTAGACGTTACCCCTGTGTGGATGATGCGTCAGGCCGGTCGCTACTTGCCTGAATACCGCGCCAGCCGTGCCAAGGCCGGCGACTTCATGAGCCTGTGCATGAACCCGGCGTTCGCTTGCGAAGTCACCATGCAACCGCTCGACCGCTATCCGCAACTGGACGCGGCAATCCTGTTCTCCGACATCCTCACCATCCCGGACGCCATGGGCCAGGGCCTGTACTTCGAAACCGGTGAAGGTCCGCGCTTCAAAAAAGTCGTCAGCACGATGGCCGACATCGAAGCCCTGCCGATTCCTGATCCGCACAAAGACCTCGGTTACGTGATGGACGCGGTCAGCACCATCCGCCGCGAACTGAACGGCCGTGTACCGCTGATCGGTTTCTCCGGCAGCCCATGGACCCTGGCCACCTATATGGTTGAAGGCGGTTCGTCGAAAGACTTCCGCAAGACCAAAGCCATGCTCTACGACAACCCGCAAGCCATGCACCTGCTGCTGGACAAGCTGGCGCAGTCGGTGACCTCGTACCTCAACGGCCAGATCATGGCCGGCGCGCAAGCGGTGCAGATCTTCGACACGTGGGGCGGCAACCTGTCGGCGGCGGCGTACCAGGAATTCTCCCTGGCCTACATGCGCAAAATCGTCAGCGGCCTGATCCGCGAACACGAAGGCCGCAAGGTTCCGGTCATCCTGTTCACCAAGAACGGCGGCCTGTGGCTGGAAAGCATCGCTGATGCCGGTGCTGATGCGCTGGGCCTGGACTGGACGTGCGATATCGGCAATGCCCGGGCTCGCGTTGGCGACAAAGTTGCCTTGCAAGGCAACATGGACCCGACCGTGCTCTACGCCAAACCGGAAGCCATTCGTACCGAAGTCGGACGGATCCTCGCCAGCTACGGCAAGGGCAGCGGCCACGTGTTCAACCTGGGTCATGGCATTACGCCGGAAGTCGATCCGGAACATGCGGGTGCGTTCCTGCGCGCGGTGCATGAGCTGTCGGCGCAGTATCACGAGTAGTCCTCGCAGGTTCCATCAAGCCTGTCCGGCCAACGCCGGGCAGGCTTTTTTTTGTCTGAAATACCGTGTGCCAGCCTAATCCGTTTCATCCTGTAAGAATGTTTTCTCTCTTTGTCAGACAACTGAAGAGAGAGAGTAATCCCCATGCAAGCGGAGACTTGTCCTACATAGAATTCGTGCTCATCTCAGTAAGGTTTCAGACCTTCGTCCGGTGCAACCCACCGAACGAGATTACGAACAGCGGCGTCCTTGTGGCGCCTTAATTTTCGATAAGTAGTCTGGAACACACTCATGAAAAAGACCTTCTACAAGGGAGGTGCGCTAAGCGCATGCTCCTCTTCAATGATCCTGTTATCGGCAATGTTGGCGTCTCAAACTGTTTCGGCCCATGGCTATATGGAAGTGCCGCCTTCGCGCGCACTGCTGTGCCAGAAAGGGGTGAACACCAACTGTGGTTCCGCGCAATACGAGCCTCAAAGTGTTGGCGAAACATTCAAAGGTTTTCCGGCTGGTACAGGCGGTGCGCCTTTGCAAGGGCCGATCGATGGCAAGATTCCAAGTGGCGGTCATCCATCGTTCTCCGCTATGGATGCTCAGTCCGCTACCCGTTGGCAATTAACGGAAATCAAAGACCGCAACATCGATTTCCAATGGCGCTACACCCAGGCTCACCCGGCCACCAAGCATGAGTACTTCATCACTCGCAACGGCTGGAACGTTAACGAATCCCTCAAGCGCGCCTCGTTCGAAAGCACCCCGTTCTGCGTCGTCGAGGGGAATCATCAGCTGCCGGTGTCCGGCGCCAAACACAACTGCAACATTCCTGGCGACAAATCCGGTCAGCACGTGATTCTCGGGATCTGGACCGTCGGTGATACCGACGCGGCGTTTTACAACGCTGTCGATGTGAACATCCTCGGCGAACCGTCGTTGCCCGGTGGCTGGTCTTCCGTTGGCGGCATCACGCCATCGGCCCAATTGCAGATCGGCGACAAGGTCAAGGCCCGTGCATTCTCTGCCAACGGTGTCAGCCCGAATTACGACGTCGAGATCTCCATCGACACTGCCGAGGAAGGCTCGCCGAACAACTGGGCGTTCAAACTCGCAGAAAAAATCAACAGCACCCAATCGCTTATCCGTGCCGGTATTCGTGATGAGAGCGGCAACATCGAACCGGTCCGGGGTAACAACACCCTCTACGCCCAGAAAGAAAGCGGCGTAACCCGATTCGAAGTTCAGCTGGACATGAAGGAAGACACCGCCGCGCGTATGTCGGTGGCCTCCCAGCAAGCCGAATACGTTCTGGACAAAGGCCTGGCCAACGTCCAGTTCAGCATGATCTCGAACCGTGCGATGAACGTCGAAGCGACCTTGTTCGACGAGAACAACAAGCCGGTCGGTTCCGTCGCGAAGCAGGTAGACAGCGGTCCGACCTGGCTGACCATGGATGTTCGCAGCAATCCCGGCAAACACACCCTGACGCTGGTCGGCACCACGCTGGATGGTCGCACCACTCGCCAGGACACCCAGCCCACCCACATGACCGGTGAAGGCGCGGGCATCGAGCACGACTTCGTGTTCCCCGAAGGCATCAGCGAGTACACCGCCGGCACCAAAGTGCTGCAACCGAAGACCAATGAAATCTTCGAATGCAAGCCATTCCCCGCGTCCGGTTACTGCAAGCAATACACCCCGACGGCCAACGGCTTTGAGCCCGGTGTAGGGGGGCACTGGCACATGGCGTGGGACAAAATCTAAGTCTCTCGTAACACTTCAGGCGATCCGGAACAGGATTGCCTGAAGGCTTATCTTCCTGTTGAAAAATCGAGTTGAAAATGACGGTTTCGGGTTACTCCACCCAACGCGTATGGCTGCACTGGGTGTCGGCGGCGGTGATTATCTGGACGCTGGTGTCGGGGTTCTATGTGGCCTTTGTGGACGTGCCAGCCCGCGTCGGTGAGCGGGTTGCCTTTATCAATGTGTCGCTGACGACGGTGTTCATCCCGTTTTTTGTCTGGCGGCTGTTTATTTTTGTCGTTCACGCCCGGCAGACGAGCGTGAACACTTTGTCGCCCATGGAAAAACTCGCGCTGTTTGCCCACACGCTGATCTACCTGACGGTGACTGTCGTGCTGGTGACCGGTGTGTTGATGATGGACCGCCCGATTGATGTATTCGGGTGGGTCGATATTGTGCAGCCGCTGAGTGATCCAGCGCTTATCGCGCTGTTTGTCACCATGCACGTTTGGTCATGCCTGGTGCTTTCACTGCTGATCGCGATGCATGTCGGTGCGGTGATTTTCCATGAACTGTGCGGTCACCGCGTACTGCGGCGAATGTCCTTGTGCAGCAATGTTCGCAGTGACCGCACCGAGTGAACGGGCGGCTCTGTACCCTCGGCCTGCTGCTGGTGACAGTCGCGTACGGAGCCTTTCTGGTGTGGCAAGAGTGGGGGTTTCGTCAAAGCCGTGTCGCACCAATGCCCACCGTTGCAACGATAGCGACGCCACCGTCCCCTGCACCTCTGGATACCACTGCGGTGGCGACGGTGCTCGGTCTGACGGCGGGAGCCACGTTGTTGGCCAGCGCCGAGCCGCTGACCCTGCAGGCCAGTTTTGTCCTGGCCACAGGGTTGTCCAGAGCGCTGCTGGCAGACGCTCAAAGCTCGCGGATTTATCAGGTGGGCGATCCGTTGCCGGGTGGCAGCGTCCTGCGTCGCGTCGAGGCGGATAGGGCGGTGTTGTGGAACAAGGGGCGAGAAGAAGTGCTGACGCTGCAGACGTCTGCCACGCAGCTCTTGCGTCGATTAGACGCGCAAACCGAGGCTCCGGCCCCCGCGACTCCTGCGCATTTTCTACGCCCGCTCTCCGGGCCGTCAGAGTGATCAACCCATGAACTTTTCCATCAGCGCGAAGGCGTTGCGCATCCTGCTTTTTCTCGCCGCGTTGGCGCTGTCACTCTTTCACGGTGCGGTACGGGCCGAGGAAGAAAAATGGCAACTGGCGATGAACAATGCCGAGCTGCGCGACATCGTCGAGGAAATCTCCACCATTCTCGGGACCACGGTGGTGCTTGATCCCAGAGTCTCCGGGCGCATCACCGTCATGTCCCGTCAGGCCCTCGACCGCGAAGGTGTTCGCCGATTGTTTTATTCGGTGCTGGATGCCCACAACTTCACGGTCATCGACGAGGGTGACCGGATCCTGATTACGCCGGTCACCGAAGCGAAAACCCGCGCCGGCCAAGGCATTGCAAAAAACGCCACGGCTTCGCAATTCATCACCCAGGTCGTCGAACTGAACACCAGCAGCGCTTCCGACATTGCCGGCCTGGTTCGGCCGCTGGTGTCGGCCAACGGCTATGTCGGTCCTTCGGTGTCAGCCAATGCGCTGGTGGTCACCGATACTGCGGCCAATGTGAACCGTATCGCGCAGGTGGTCCGGCAACTGGATTCCGGGCAGAACAACCAGCATGCCGTGGTGCAAATGCAGCACGCACAGGCTGCTGATGTGGCGACTGTGATGGAGTCCTCGCTGGGCAAACGCAGCGCTGATACGGCGATCCAGGTGCTGGCCGACGCCAGAACCAATCGGCTGATCCTCATTGGTCCACCGTCGGTTCGCCAGCGCCTGATCGACCTCGCACGCCGTCTCGATACCCCCGCGACCGCCACCCTCGACAATGCGCGGGTGATTCGCCTGCGTCACAGCGATGCCAGGCAATTGGCCGAAGTCCTCGAAACGATGGGGCAGGGCCGAAAGCCGGCAACGGCCGTCGGTGGCGCCCGGGATAACTCAGCCGGCACGACGTTCATGATCAAGGCCGACGAAAGCCAGAATGCGCTGGTGCTGATCGCCGAACCGGCGCAAATCCGCACCATCGAGGACATCGTGCGTCAGTTGGACCAGCCTCGGGCGCAGGTGCTGATCCATGCCGCCATCGTCGAGATTTCCGGGGACATCGCCGAGGCCGTGGGTGTTCAGTGGAGCGTCAGCGGCAGCGATGCAAAAGGCTTCATCAACTTTCCCGGCACCGATATTCCGATCATCGGCGGGTTGAACTTTGACGAGAAAAAATCCGCGCCGGAAGGGGCCGTCCTGCGACTGGGTAGTGACCGCTTCGGCGCGTTGGTTTCGGCGCTGGCCAGCAACACCCGCAGCAACCTGCTGTCCACGCCGAGCCTGCTGACCCTGGACAATCAGGAGGCAGAAATCATCGTCGGCCAAAACGTCCCGTTCAAGACCGGCTCCTACGCCACCAACAGCAACGGCGCGGAAAATCCGTTTACCACCGTCGAGCGCAAGGACGTGGGCATCAGCCTGAAGATCAAGCCGTACATCAACGAAGGCTCGACGTTGCGCCTGGAGGTCGCGCAGGAAGTGTCGGACATCGCGCCTTCGGTATCGGGCATCGATTCTTCGGACCTGATCACCAACAAACGTGCGCTCAAGAGCACGATCCTGGCGGACGATGGCGAAATCATCGTCATCGGCGGGCTGATCAGGGACAGCGTCCGCACCCAACAGAGCGGGGTGCCGTTGCTGCGCGACATTCCCTACCTCGGTGCGCTGTTTCGCTGGACCCGCGACACCCAGACCAAAAGCAACCTGATGGTGTTTTTGCGGCCGACCATCGTGCGCAGCAAGGAAGACCTGTCAGACGTCAGCCAGCAGCGTTACAACGCGCTGCGTGAATTGAGCAAGCCCGGCGCGCGAGGGAACAACTCCTTGCTGCTGCCGGCCGAGGCGCGTCAATTGTTCGACCCCGCGCCCGACGCCCCCGTGTTCGATTTGCGTAAATCAGCGGCGGAATCGCCATGAGCGAGTCGCGTGAATCCCTCCAGCCATTGCCCTTCGGTTTCGCCCGGCGTTTCGGCGTACTGCTGGAGCACGACGGGCCGGGCTCAAGCCTTGTACTGCGCGCCAATACGCCGCTCACGGCCCTGTCGGAAGCCCGTCGGGCAAGCGCTCGGAATCTGTCGATGCGGGTGCTTGAGCCTGATGTATTCGCCGCACGTCTGGCCGTCGCTTATCGCGAAGGTCAGAGCGCAGCCGAGCAAGTTGCCCAAGGGCTGGACGAAGAGCTGGACCTGCTCAGCCTGGTCGATCAAGTCCCGCAAACCGCCGACCTGCTGGAGCAGCAGGGCGACGCGCCGATCATCCGGTTGATCAACGCACTGCTCAGCGAAGCGGTGCGCGAGCACGCGTCGGACGTGCACCTGGAAACTTTCGAGCAATACCTGTCGGTACGCATGCGCGTCGACGGGCAATTGCGCGAAATGTTCAGGCCCCGACGTGAACTGGCCACCTTGCTGGTGTCGCGGATCAAGGTCATGGCGCGCCTGGACATTGCTGAAAAACGGGTCCCGCAGGATGGTCGAATGGCCCTGCGACTGGCCGGGCACGAAGTCGATGTGCGGGTCTCTACGCTGCCTTCGGCCCACGGCGAACGGGTGGTGCTGCGCCTGCTCGACAAGCAGGCCGGGCGCCTGGAATTGCCGCGACTCGGCATGCCTGCCGATACCCTCGCCGCGTTGCGCCAGTTGCTCGCAAAACCTCACGGCATTCTGCTGGTAACCGGGCCTACCGGTTCCGGCAAGACCACCAGTCTGTACGCCGCGCTGAGCAGCCTGAACGATCAGACACGCAACATTCTCACGGTCGAAGACCCCATCGAATATCACCTGCCGGGTGTGGGGCAGATGCCGGTCAATCCGAAAGTGGACATGACGTTTGCCCGCGGCTTGCGGGCGATCTTGCGACAGGATCCGGACGTGGTGATGGTCGGCGAAATCCGTGATCGCGAGACGGCGGAAATCGCCGTCCAGGCATCGCTGACCGGGCACCTGGTGCTCTCGACGTTGCACACCAACAGTGCCGTCGGTGCAGTGACGCGGCTGGTGGACATGGGCGTCGATGCCTACCTGCTGGCGTCGTCGCTGGTGGGCATTCTGGCCCAGCGTTTACTGCGCACGTTGTGTCCTCATTGCAAGACGGCGTACAGCGCCGATGAGGCTACATGCGAGCGCCTCGGGCTCGATTCGGCAGCGCCGGCGCAGCTGTTCAGGGCAGTGGGATGCGACCAGTGTCAGCACGGTTATCGCGGGCGGATCGGGATCTACGAGCTGATCAGCGTGACGCCCGCCGTCTCGGTTCTGATTCATCAAGGTGCGAGCGAACAGGCGTTGATAGAAGAGACGCGCAAGGTCTCCCGCAGCCTGTTTCAGGACGGTCGCCAGCGGGTGCTGGAGGGCGCGACCAGCCTCGACGAATTACTGCGCGTGACCCAGGAGGACTAGCGAGTGCCGACGTTCGATTACCGCGCTGACGACGCCCGGGGCCGACGCTGCAAAGGCCGACTGGAGGCCGACGGCCCGCGACATGCCCGGCAGCTGATGCGCGAGCGCGGCTTGTGGCCGCGTGAGTTGAGCGAGGTCAGGGCAGGTGGCGACACCGGGACGCAGCCTCGCAGCGGACGTCTGAGCGTGGCGGATCTGGCGCTGTTGACCTTGCAGCTGTCCACCCTCGTTCAGGCAGGGCTACCTCTGGAGGAAGCCCTTGAAGCGGTGACGAAGCAGAGCGCAAAGCGCAAGGTTGCCGGTCTGTTGTCGGCGGTCAGGAGTCGGGTGATGGAAGGTCATGCCCTGTCGACGGCGCTGGCTCAATTTCCCAAGGCGTTCCCCGAATTGTTCCGCGCCACCGTCGCGGCTGGCGAACGTTCCGGTCACTTGGGGCATGTGCTGGAACAACTGGCCGCTTACACCCAGGCCCGCCAGGCGTCGCGGCAGAAAATCCAGATGGCCCTGGTGTACCCGTTGATCCTGATGTTGGCCAGTGTCGCGATTGTTGGTTTTCTGCTCGGCTACGTGGTGCCGGACGTGGTGAAGATCTTCGTCGACAGTGGCCAGCCGTTGCCCTGGCTGACGCAGGCGCTGATTGCCCTCAGCAATGGGCTGCGCAATCACTTTCTGCTGTTGATGGGCGTGCTGGCGACGTTGCTCGGCCTCTGGCGCTGGAGCCTGCGCCAGCCGGCCTGGCGCCTGCGCTGGCATCGTCTCGCGTTGAAACTGCCGGTCATGGGCGAAGTGCTGCGGGCGATGGAAGCCGCGCGGTTCGCCAGCACGCTGGCGATCCTCGGCAAAAGTGCAGTGCCATTGGTGGACGCGCTGGAGATCGCGGCGGCCGTCATCGGCAACCTGACCATCCGCAGCCGCATGGCCGATGTCGCGCGCTCGGTCCGTGAAGGTGGAACGCTGACTCGCGGCCTGGAACTGAGCGGCGACATCCCGCCGATGATGCTGCACATGATCGCCAGCGGCGAACGTGCCGGTGAACTCGATCGCATGCTGGTGCGGGCCGCCGAACAGCAAGAAAGCAGCCTGGCGGCGCGTATCGCACTGGTCGTGAGCCTTTTTGAACCGGCCATGCTGGTGCTGATGGGCGGCGTGGTGCTGCTGATCGTCATGGCCATCCTCCTACCGATTCTCAGCCTCAACCAATTGGTGAATTGACCCATGAATGCAGCACAGAGAAACAGTCCTCGCGCTCAGCGCGGTTTTACCCTGATCGAAATCATGGTGGTGGTCGTCATCATCGGCGTGCTGGGGGCCATCGTGGTGCCGCAGTTCATGAGCCGTCCCGACCAGGCCAAAGTCACCGCCAGCAAAATTGATCTCCAGGCCATCGCTACGGCCCTCGAAATGTATCGCCTCGACAACTTCAACTACCCCTCGACACAGCAGGGGCTGGAAGCCTTGAGCAAACAACCTTCCGGCCTGCCGGCGGCGAGGAACTGGAACCCTCAGGGTTATCTGAAAAGCCTGCCGGTCGATCCGTGGAACACGCCCTATCAGTACCTCAATCCCGGTGTGCATTCGGTGGACGGCAGCTATGACTTGTATTCCCTCGGTTCCGATGGCGTGAAGGGTGGCGAAGGGCATGCGGCCGATATCGGCAACTGGGGCGACTGACTCATGCGCCAGCGTTGTCGGGGATTCACCTTGCTCGAACTGATGATCGTGATTGTTTTGATCGGCGTGCTGTTGGGCATGGTGAGCTTCGCCACCGGGTCGAATCCGGCGAGTCAGGCCCGGCAGGAAGGGCACGGGATCGTGGGCGTGATTCAACAGTTGCGCGAACGCGCAGTGCTCGATGGCCAGGAGTTCGGCCTGCGGCTGAGTGTCGAGGGTTATCGGGTGATGAGGCTCGATGTTCAGGGCTGGGAACCGTTGGCGGCTTTTTATCGATGGCCCGAAAACGTGCGGCTACGGCTTGAACAGGACGGTCATCCGGTAACCCTTGGCGCCGACGATGGACCTCCTCAGTTGCTGATGTTCAGCAACGATGAAACCAGCGTCTTTACGCTGACGTTTGGCAGCGACAAAAAGACGTGGCTCAGCCTGTCCAGCGATGGCCTTGGCCAGGTGGTGATCGATGGCTAGCCGGCCGTTTGCTTCACGCATGCGTGGTTTCACCTTGCTGGAAATCATGGTGGCCCTGGCGATCTTTTCGACGCTGGCGGCTGCCGTGCTGTCGGCGAGCCAATACGTGCTCAGGCAAACCGGCGCGGTCGAGGAACGGCTCTTCGCCGCGTGGCTGGCAGACAACCATCTGAATGAACTGCGCCTGCAAACCGGATGGCCCCTCGACCAGCAACAACGGATCGTGTCGATGGATCGCCGCGACTGGTTGCTGCGCCAGCGCATCAGCGTTTCGTCCGACCCGCGCCTGCTCAAGGTCGATGTTGACGTCAGCCTTTCCGGGCGCGAGCAAACCGTATACCGCGCCAGTGGCTGGATACCTCATCGTGATGAATAAGCAGAGCGGTTTCACTTTGCTGGAACTGGTCATCGCCATGGCGATCTTCGCGTTGCTGGGCCTGGCCAGTTGGGGGCTGTTCGATGGCGTGGTGCGCGTGCAACGAGGGACGACGGCGCATGAGCGTGAGTTCCGAAGCCTGCAACGGGCGGTGGCGGTGATCGAACGGGATGTGCTGCACGCCACCGATCAACCTGTCGTGCTCCAGCAATCGGTGTTGCAGTTGCAGCGCAGCCATTGGCGCAACCCTTTGGACCAGCCGCGCAGCGAGCGCCAGTTGCTGACCTATCGACTCGATAACGGCACGCTGTGGCGTGAAAGTCAGGGGGAGGGGGGGCCGATCGTGCAGCGGCAAAAACTGCTGGGCGATGTTCGAGACTTGAGTTGGCGGGTGTTTGACGCACAGTCCGGTTGGCGCAGCGATTGGCCATCCGGGCGGGGCGTGAAGCGGCCGATGGCGGTGGAAGTGCAATTCTCTACGGGCCGTTTCGAGGCGATTCGTCGGGTATTGCTGTTGCCCGGCGCGTTGCCATGAGGAGGCATCAACGCGGCATCGCGTTGATCAGCGTGTTGCTGGTCATGAGTCTGGCGTTGTTGATCACCAGCGGCTTGCTGCGCAGTCATCGCCTGTCGCTACACAGCAGCGGCCAGGCCTTGCAGCACATTCAAATGCGCCAACTCGCCGTTGCGGGGGAAAGCTGGGCGCTTTTGCGCTTGCGGGACGCGGCGCAGGGCTCGCAAAAAACCGTCGACCTGACCCAGGACTGGGCGCGGATGACTCCCGACTTCGACGTCGAAGGTGCGCAGATCCGCGTTGATATCGAGGACCTCGCCGGGCGCTTCAATCTCAACGCATTGTTGACTCAGGGGCAGACCGACCAAGTCACCCTCAACCGCTGGGCGCGCTTGCTCGACGTGCTGGATCTCCCACCGCTGCAACTTGCTCAGGTGGGAGCGTTCCGAGAACTGAGCCAACTGCGCCTGCTGCCGGGGGTTGACGCTCATGTGCTGCGTCAACTTGAGCCTTGGGTGGCGATGTTGCCCGGCCACGCAACGCTGAACGTCAACACGGCCCCGGCATTGGTGCTGAGGACGCTCGATGACGTGGACGCGACCACGGCTGCGGCGCTGGTTCGTCAGGCTTCGACGACGGGATGGGCCAGCGTACAGGCCTTTACGCAAGACCCGCTGCTCTCCGGTGCAGGCCTGAGCAGTCATGGACTTGGCACCGGCAGCCGCTGGTTCCGCATCACGGTGCAGGTCACTCAGGGACAGCGCCGTTTGCGGCTGGCCACGGAGGTCGAACGCGACGCCGACACCCACCAACTCAACGTCCTGCAACGACGCCTTCTTCCTTCGACTGCCCACGAGATGCCGCGATGAATACCTGGCTTTACCTGACCGCCGAGGGCCTGGGCGAACCGTCGGCAGACTGGCCTTGCTGCGTCTGGTCCTCGACTCGGCAACGCCAGTCCATGCCCTTGAATCAAGCGGCACAGGTGCTGAACGGGCAGGCGGTGGACCTGCTGCTGCCCATGGAGTTGTGCAGTTGGGTGCGTAGCGATCCGTGGCCTTCCAAACGCCAGCCCGGCGCGCAAGCCGTCGCGTTTGCCGTGGAAGATCAATTGAGCGAGGCGTTGGAAAAGCTGCACCTGAGCATCGGCGCTCGCGATCAGGAAGGGCGTTATCCGGTCATGGTGATCGACCGTCAGCGGTTTGCCGCGATGCTCGCGTTATTGGCCGAAGAGGGCGTCGAGGTGCGTTCGGTGTTCGTCGATGCCGATGTCTTGCCCCTGGATCAGGCACTCGGTGTTTGGTGGTTCGGTCGATGGCTGGTTGGCGGAGGGCTGCCGGCCCGCCTGGCGTTGACGGACGACGGGTTGACGTTGCTGGGACCGGCCTTGCCCGCGGGGATTCAATGGGTCGACGAGCGTCAGGGTGCGACGGATGTCGATCAATACCTGGCCCACCGTCCCGCGCAGGCCATCAATCTGCTGCAAGGCGAATTCGCCCTGCGCAACAAACGTCTGCCCTGGCGCCTCGGCGGTTTGACGATCCTCACGTTGCTGTTGCTGACCTGGGGCGCCAGCGCTGCGCGAATCCATTTTCTGGAGAGTGAAACACGCAGGCTCTACAGCCAGAACGAGCAACGGTTCAAGACGCTTTACCCCGAGCAGAGCCGTATCGTCGATCTGGCAACGCAGCTCAACACGCTTCAACAGCAGACCGCCGAGCCGCAGCGCACACGCGTCGCCGAGCTGGTGACGCTGGTCGAGCAAGTGATCGGCGCAAGCAATGTCGAGGTCCGGCGTATTGAGTTTCGTGCCGGCGATGGCTGGAAAATCCAGCTGAGCGCCAACAGCTTTGCCGAGCTGGAACAACTGCGCGAGCGCGGGCGACAACAAGGCGTGCCACTGCGGCTCGACAGTGCGAGCAAAGAGCGCGACCGCGTGCAGGCGACCCTTACAGTGGAGGACCGCGCATGAAAGCGGCCTGGCAACGGCTGTCCCTTCGCGAGCAACGACTGTTGCTGGCCATGGGCGCATTTTTATTGGCTGTCGTGGCGTTCAGCCTGATCTGGCAACCGACACGCCAACGCCTGGAAACCATGGAACGCCAGCACCAACAGCAACTGGCCGTGTCTGCGCAACTGCAACGGGCACAACCGCGAAGCCCCCCGCCCGTCGTCAGCCATCAGTCGTTGTCGCTGCGTGTCAGCGAAAGCGCCACAGAAGCGGGGCTTGAGATCCATCAGATGGACACCGACAACGACGTGTTGCGCCTGACCCTCAGCGGCGACGCGAAGGCGTTGCTGCAATGGCTGGACCGCACCGAACGTGACGGCGTCGCCTTGCAATCGCTGACCCTGGAAAAGCGCGATGCGGTGCTTGAGGCGCGGGTGGTGCTCAGGTAGTCGAACCGTTCCCCGGCAGCAGCGGCAGGCGGGCCAGTTTCAACGCAACCAGCAACGCCACCACCAGCAGCGCACCGATAAACACGCCAATCCCGTTCCACCCGCCGAGGTGCCAGAACACACCGCCCGCCGTACCGGCAATGCTCGACCCGGCGTAGTAACTGAACAAGTACAACGACGATGCCTGACCCTTGGCCTTTGTGGCGCGGCGGCCGATCCAGCTGCTGGCCACCGAGTGCGCACCGAAGAAGCCGAAGGTGAAAATCAGCATGCCGATGATCACCACGGGCAGCGGCGTGAGCATGGTCAGGGCGAGACCGGCGAGCATCAGCACGATGGTCGACCAGAGCATTTTGCGGCGTCCGAGTTTGTCGGCCAGCGAACCGATTTTCGCCGAGCTGTAGATGCCCGACAGGTACACCACCGACAGCAGCCCGACAAAGGCCTGGTCCATGTGGTACGGCTCGGCCAGCAGGCGATAGCCGATGTAGTTGAAGAGCGTGACGAACGCGCCCATCAGCACAAACGCTTCTAGGAACAACAGCGGCAAACCGGCGTCGCGAAAGTGCATGGTGAAACCGTCGAGCAGGCTGCGCGGGTGCAGCGAACGGGCGCGGAAGTTGCGCGATTCGGGAAGAATTTTCCAGAACACCGCCGCCGCGATCAGCGCCAGGCCGCCGATCACCAGCATCGCCGTGTGCCAGCTGACGAAGTCGATCAACACCCCGGTAATCAAGCGCCCGCACATCCCGCCAATCGCGTTGCCACCGATGTACAGGCCCATCGCCAGGCCGATGTGTTGCGGGTGGATCTCTTCGCTCAGGTAGGTCATGGCGACCGCCGCCAGGCCACTCAACGACAACCCGATCAACGCACGCATCACCAGCACGCCGTGCCAGCTCGGCATCATGGAACTGGCGATGGTGCACAGCGCCGCGGCAAACAGCGCCGCCACCATCACCGGTTTGCGCCCGACCCGGTCGGAGATCGGCCCGGTGATCAGCAGGCCGATAGCGAGCATGGCCGTGGCCACCGACAGAATCAGGCTGCTCTGCGCCGCGTTGATCGAATATTCGTGGGACAGCAGCGGCATCATCGGTTGCACGCAATACAGCAGCGCGAAGGTCGCAAAGCCGCCGGAGAACAGCGCCAGTACCGTGCGCATGAACATCGGCGTGCCCTTTTCGATGTAGATCTCCTTCAGTTCAGAGACGGCATCGTCCAGCGCGGCGGGCGGAACTTCATGGGCGAGTGGGGCGACAGCAGTTTTCACTTCAGACCTCGGGGGAACGCAGCCGGTCAGGCAATGAAAAAAGCATATAGCTGCCTAATGATTCAATCCAATATATTGTTCGACCTGTTTGAGAGGTTTTACGACCTAATGGAGTTTTCATGGAATTGCGTCACCTGCGCTACTTCATTGCCGTCGCCGAAGAACTGCACTTCGGCCGCGCCGCCCAGGTGCTGGGCATCTCGCAACCGCCGCTGAGCCAGCAGATTCAGGCGCTGGAACAGGAAGTCGGTGCGCGATTGTTCGAGCGAACCAATCGTCGGGTCGAGCTCAGTGAGGCCGGGCGATTGTTTCTGGAAGAAGCCCGGTTGGTGCTGGCGCAGGTCGACAAGGCGGCGGATGTGGCGCGGCGGGCGCAGTTGGGTGAGCTGGGGGAGTTGAAGATCGGATTCACTTCATCGGCGCCATTCAACTCGACCATTCCCCAGGCGATTTTTTCATTCCGCCAGCGGTTCCCGGCGGTGCACCTGAACCTGCGGGAAATGAGCAGCACCCAGGTCGCCGAGGCGCTGGTGGACGAGTCGATCGAGGTCGGGATCATGCGGCCGTTGGGTTTGCCGGATTCGCTCAGCGTGGTGGAGTTGATGCGCGAGCCGCTGGTGGCCGTGCTCAGTTCGAAGCATCCGCTGGTGCAGGACAGTGAAGAGGGATTATTCCTGTCAGCATTGGCCCTCGAACCGTTCGTATTTTTCCCACGCAGTTACGGCAGTGGTCTGTACGCACAATTGCTCAGCCTGGCGCGGGACGCCGGTTTCAGCCCGCACTTCGCGCAAGAGGCGGGTGAGGCGATGACCATTATCGGGTTGGTGGCTGCGGGGCTCGGCGTGTCGGTGCTGCCGGCGTCTTATCAGCGGATGCGGATTGATGGCGTTGTGTACCGACCCCTGCTCGACCCTGCAGCGGTTTCGGCGGTGTGGCTGGTGCAGCGCAAGGATCAGAAATCCCCCATGGCCAAGGCGTTTGTGGACCTGCTGACACTCAAGGTCGAACCCCTCAAGTCATGAACGACACAAACCTGTAGGAGCCGGCTTGCTGGCGATCGCGGATTGTCAGTTGGCATCGATGTCGACTGATCCACCGCTATCGCCAGCAAGCCGGCTCCTACAGGTTTTGCATTTTTTCAGTAGTAGTTGTGGGACGTTTCCTAAGACATCTCTAACGAGCTGAATGACCCCACAACATCGTCACACCCCTAAACCTGTAGGAGCCGGCTTGCCGGCGATAGCGGACTATCAGGCGACATCGATGTTGAATGATCCACCGCTATCGCCAGCAAGCCGGCTCCTACAGGTTTTGCATTCTTTCTGTAGCAGTTGTGGGACGTTTCCTAAGACGTCTCTAACGAGCTGAATGACCCCACAACGTCGTCACACCCGCAAACCTGTAGGAGCCGGCAAGCCGGCTCCTACAAGGGATTGCGTTACGACCAGCGCTTGAAGATCAGCGAGGTGTTGACGCCGCCAAACGCAAAATTGTTATTCATCACATACTGATTGCTCATCTGCCGAAACTCGCCGCGCAGGTAATCGAGCTTGCCGCAGTGCGGATCGACCTCATCGAGGTTGAAGGTGTGCGCGTACAAATCGCGGTTCATCATTTCGATGCTGAACCAGGATTCCAGTGCACCGCAGGCGCCGAGGGTGTGGCCGAGGAAGCTCTTCTGTGAACTGATCGGCATGTGTTCGCCGAACAGGCTGCTGGTCGCCAGTGTTTCAGCGATGTCGCCCTGTTCGGTCGCGGTGCCGTGACCGTTGACGTAGCCGATGTCCGATGGCTGCAAACCGGCATCTTCCAGGGCCAGCTCCATCGCGCGGCGCATGGTGGCCTGCTCTGGACGGGTAGTGTGCTGGCCGTCGGCGTTGCTGCCGAAGCCGACGAGTTCGGCGTGAATGTGTGCGCCGCGTGCCAGCGCGTGTTCGAGCTCTTCCAGCACCAGCATGCCGCCGCCTTCACCGATCACCAGGCCATCGCGAGCGCTGTCGTAAGGGCGTGGCGACGTCTGCGGCGCGTCGTTTTTCAGGCTGGTGGCGTAGAGCGCGTCGAAGACCATGGCTTCGGTGGGGCACAGCTCTTCGGCGCCGCCGGCGAGCATCAAGGGCAAGCGGCCGAACTTGATCGATTCGTAGGCGTAACCGATGCCCTGACTGCCGCTGGTGCAAGCACTGGAAGTCGGGATCAGTCGGCCGGTGAGGCCGAAAAAGATGCTGATGTTGGCCGCCGTGGTGTGCGGCATCATGCGCACGTAGGAGTTGGCGTTCAGGCCTTCGGCCACCGAGTTGAGCAGCATGTTGCCGAATGCCTTGATTTCGTCGGTGCTGCCGGTGGACGAGCCGCACGCGACGCCCATGCGCCCGTCCTTGATCGAAGGGTCACCCAGCAAACCGGCATCGGCCAACGCCTGTTCCGCCGCGCCGACGGCCAGGCGCGAGACGCGGCCCATGCTGCGCAGTTGCTTGCGGGTCCAGTGGCTCGGCACTTTGAAATCATCAATGGGCCCGGCCAGGCGCGTGTTGAGCTCGGTGAAACGGTCCCACTCGTCCATGCGGCGGATGCCGCTGCGGTTGGCTGCGAAGTTGCCGGCGATGGTTTCCCAGTCGCTGCCCAGTGAGGTGATGCCGGCCATGCCGGTGACGACGACGCGCTTCATCAGCACAGGCCTCCGTTGACGGCCAGAACCTGCCGGGTGATGTACGACGCTTCCGCCGACATCAGGAAATTCACCGCGCCGGCCACCTCTTCCGGGGTGCCCATGCGCTGTGCGGGAATCATTTTCATCAGTTCTTCCACTGGCACGTTTTCGTCGAGCATGGCGGTGTCGATCAGGCCGGGTGCGACACAATTGACGGTGATTTTGCGCTTGCCCAGTTCAATCGCCAACGCTTTTGCCGCGCCGATCAAACCGGCCTTGGAGGCACTGTAATTTACCTGCCCGCGATTGCCGATCAAACCGGAAACCGAGGTGATGCAAACGATTCGCCCGGCGGCGCGACGACGGATCATCGGCATCATCACCGGGTGCAGCACGTTGTAGAAACCGTCGAGGTTGGTGCGCATCACCACATCCCAATCATCCTCGCTCAGCGCCGGAAAAGCACCGTCACGCGTCAGGCCGGCGTTGAGCACCACGCCGTAATAGGCGCCATGGCTTTCCACGTCGGCTTCGAGAATGGCTTTGCAACTGGCGCGGTCAGACACGTCGAATTGCAGGATGCGTGCGTTGCGGCCCAAGGCTTCGATTTCGGCCTTCACCCCTTCGGCGTCAACCAGGCCGCTGCGGCAATGCAGCACGATGTCATGCCCGGCCTGAGCCAGACGCAACGCGATAGCGCGGCCGATGCCACGGCTGGAACCGGTGACCAGTACGGATTCAGTCATGCCTGCGTTCCTTGTGAAAAGCCTTGTGAAGAGCTTTGTGGGGTTTCATGAAGATATTGAGCAGCTTGCGGCGGGCGAAACACGTTCAGACGGGCGGTAGCGTGAATGCCGGGGGCGTTGATGTGGCATTCGAACACGCCCATGCCGTTGTCGTCTTCCAGCGAACGCAGCCCATGGATAGTCAGCTCGGTGCCGGCGGGAAAGTGGTCGACATTGCATTCGAATTTGCGGGTGCCGAGCAGGAAGCCCAGCTCCACCGCATCGCCTCGCTGGCGCGCATGGCAGCCGGCGAAGGCGGCGACGCTCTGGGCCATCAGTTCGATGCCGACCCACGCCGGCAGGCTGCCGTCGGGACGGTTGAACAGGCCATCGGGCTTGACGGTGAGGCGGGTGTGGATCTGCTCGTCATCGAACGCGAGGATCTGATCGATGAGGATCATGTCGCCAGCGTGCGGCAGCAGTTCGGCGAGCGGCCAGTCAATCATGGGGCGTCTCCGATAATCAGGCTGACGTTATTGCCACCGAAGGCAAAGGAGTTGCTCATCAGGTAGCGAGGTGCAATGGACGCCAGGCGATCGGCCGGGGTCACCCAATTCAGGGCTGGCAATTGCGGGTCAGGCTGGCCGTCCCAGACATGTGGCGGCAACGTGTGTGTTTGGTTGTCAGCGCTCAGGCTCAGCCAGCAGAACGCCGCTTCCAGCGCGCCGGCCGCGCCGAGGGTGTGACCGGTCATCGGTTTGGTCGAAGAACACGGCACGCCGGCCGGGAACAAGGCCGACACCGCGAGGCTTTCCATCGCGTCATTGTGTTGCGTGGCGGTGCCGTGCAGGTTCAGGTAGCCGATCTGTTCGGGTTGCAGGTTTGCGCGGCCCAGGGCCTTGCGCATCGCTTGCAGGGCGCCACGGCCGGTCGGTTCCGGCGCGGAAATGTGGTGCGCATCTGAGCTGGCGCCACTGCCGAGCAGTGCAATCGATTGTTTATCGCCAGCCACTTTGGTCATCAGGAAGAGTACCGCCGCTTCACCGATGTTGATGCCGTTGCGGTTGACCGAGAACGGATTGCAACGTTGTTCGGACACCGCCTCCAACGCCGAGAAGCCGTTGAGGGTCAGTTTGCACAAACTGTCGACGCCGCCGCACAACACCGCGTCGCACAGGCCCAGGTCCAGCAGGCGCTGGGCACTCATCAGCGCCCGGGCGCTGGAGGTGCAGGCGGTGGAAATCACATAGGCCGGGCCGCTGAGTTGCAGCCAGTCGGCAAGGAAATTCGCCGGCGCGCCGAGTTCCTGTTGCTGATAGTCGTAATAGTCCGGGAACTGATGTTCGCGGATGTAATGGGCCAGGCCGCGACTGGCTTCATCGATGCCGGACGTGCTGGTGCCGAGGATCACGCCGATGCGGTCGCGGCCGTAGGTCTGGATCGCCTGATCGATATCGCCGCGGATTTGCAGCGCCGCTTCCAGCAACAACTGATTGTTGCGGGTGCTTTGCTTTACCAGTTCCGCCGGGATCGGCGCCAGATCACCGCGCACTGCGGCCACCGGCAACGAACGTTCCGGCACCCAGCCAGACTCGCTGCGCATGCCGGAGCAATCGCCGGCAAACAGGTTGCGCGCGACTTCGTGCTTGTCGCGGCCCAGGGCGCAGATCACCCCGAGGGCGTTGAGGTAGGCGGTCATGGTGTCTCACCGGACAGGGGCGTGACTTGGTACGTCGGACCTTTGGGCAGGTTCAATTCAAAGCTCATCGGTTGTGAATAACGGACTTCCCAGTACTCGGGCAGGGAGCGTTGTGCGCCATGCTGCCAGGCCGTTGGGTAGTTGCCGCGCAATTCATCCTTGGGCGTCAGCGCAAACACCAACGCCGCGAACAGCTCACGGGCTTCCGGGTTGGGCGGCAACAGGCCGTCTGCTTGCCATTGACCGTCGATCAGTTTTTGACGCGCCTGTGGAATGCCCAGCAGGTCCATCATCGACCAGCGAATGCCCGGGCCTTCACGCGCAATCACCAGTACCCAGTCCTGACGCTGGCCGTCCGCCAGACGCTGGATGTGCAATTGCTGCGGCAACGGCAGACTCGGGGTTTGCTCGGGCAGCGGTGCCTTGCTGGCGCAGGCGCTGATCAGCAGGACCGCGCCAATGAGCAAAAATCTCAACACCGCCGCATACCCTGTGGGAGTGAGCCTGCTCGCGATGGCGGCCATACAGTCGACATTTATGCTGACTGACACACCGCTATCGCGAGCAGGTCGAATCGTCGCACCGTCACTCCTACAGTTTTGAGTTGCACTAGACATCACACAGCACCTTCAAGCGGTTTGCGCGCCACCACATTGACCAGGGTTTCTTCCCGTTGGCCGAAGGGTTTTGGCTGGCGCAGACCCCAGCGTTCAAGCAGGCCGAAATCCTTGGCGCGACTCCACCACAAGTAAGGATATGACACGTTGTGCGGGGCAAATTCGAAACCCTGGCGACGAATCATTTCAAGGTACCCGGCGGCGCTCTTCTGCACGTGCATCGGATGGCGGAACAACCAGCGGATCACCCAGGTATCAATGTAAGCCTCGGTGGATTCGGCGAACAGCAGATAACCACCGGGCTTGAGCACACGGTAGAACTCGGCGAGCGCTTTGTCCTGTTCCACCAGATGATGGAAGGTCTGGTGACAGAACAACAGGTCGACGCTGGCATCCGGCACGGCCAGCGTGGCGCAGTCGCTGCCGATCAACTCCACGTCCATGCCCTGACGGGTGGCTTCTGCACCGCTCAGGTCGAGGCTGTGCGGGTCGGCGTCTACACCGATCAGGCGCTGTGGCGCAAAGGTCTGGCGCAGGTACTGGAACGACTTGCCCTGGCCGCAACCGGCATCCAGCAACACCGGATGGGCGGGCAACGGTTCGCTGAACAGGCTGCGCAGGTCATTGATCGCCACACGCAGCACATGGTGCTGCCAGGTGTGGCTACGCAGGAACCAGAACCCGAAGCGTGTCTCCTCGACGTAGTTGTCGCTCAAGTAGCTCATGTGGCATCCCTTGCACAGAGTTCCGACAGCATCCGCAGCCGGCGTTTCGGTTCGGCGACGAACGGATTGCGTTCATCCCAGGCGTAACCGGCGAGGATCGAACTGATCATGCGGCGGATGTCCGGCGAGCTGTCCGGATGGAAAATCACGTCCTGGAACGTCCCGGCATACCAGCCTTCAACGTAGCAGCGGAAGGTGTCGACGCCGCGCTTGAGCGGTGTGGCGAACTCGGTTTGCCAGTCGACACGTTCACCTTGCAGTTGGCGATGCAGAACACCGGCGGCCATGCTCGCCGAACGCATGGCGATGGTCACGCCGGAGGAGAACACCGGGTCAAGAAACTCCGCCGCGTTGCCCAGCAGCGCAAAACCCGGGCCGTGCAGGGTTTTGACGTTGGCCGAGTAGCCGCCGATGGTGCGCGCCGGCGTATCCCACACCGCGTTGTTCAACACGCCGGAGAGGCTTGGCGTCTCGGCAATGAAACCGCGCAGGCAATCGTCCAGATTATCGGCACGACCGGCAAAATGCTCCGCCGCCGCGACCACGCCCACCGAGCAGCGGCCGTTGCTGAACGGGATGGTCCAGAACCAGACATCGCGTTTGGTTGGATGCGTGGTGACGAGGATTTTCGTGCGGTCGAAACCCGGGTGGTCGATGTGGTCTTCGACGTGGGTGAATACCGCCTGGCGCACCGGGAAATTCGAGGGTGCCTCAAGGTCGAGCAGGCGCGGCAGGACGCGGCCGTAGCCGCTGGCATCGAGCATGAAATCAGCCTCGACGCGGTACTCGCTGCCATCCTCGCGCTGCACGCCGAGCAGCGGTTTTTCCCGCTCGATATCGACGCTGACGATCGCTTCGCCATAGCGGATTTCCGCGCCTTGCAGCGCGGCCTGATCGGCCAGCAGTTTGTCGAAATCGGCGCGCTGGACTTGAAACGTGGTCGGCTTGCCGTTGCTGAAGGTGTCACCGAAATCGAAGGCGCTGTACTGCTCGCCCCAGGCGAACGCCGCACCGGTTTTCAGCTGGAAACCAGCCGCATTGACCGCTTCGAGCATGCCGGCTTCTTCGACGAAATCCAGGCAGTGCGACAGCAGGCTTTCGCCGATGGAGAACCGTGGGAAATGCTGGCGTTCGATCACTAACACATCGTGGCCCTTGCGCTTGAGCAGCGCGGCGGCGATGGCGCCCGATGGACCGGCGCCGATGATCACTACCTGACGACGTTCCATTTCAACGATTGGCATGGGGGCTCCTTGCCGGGACGGCAGCTTTCAAAGGGATTCGGTGCATGCCGGCCAATGCCGGCAGCAATGTCGCGATAAGACCCATCAGCATCAGCGCAAAGTACAGCGGCGGGCTGATGAGCTGTTGTTGCAGCAGCAGGTTGAGAAAGACGATCTCGCTCAAGCCGCGAATATTGAGCAGCACACTTTCGCGCCAGCGGCTGGCGCCCGCAAACGAAGCGCCGGCCCAGCCAAGTCCCAGCCAGTTGCCCAGCAGTTTGCTGGCAATCGGGAACAGCAGCAGCGCAGCCAGTTGCGCCCAGCTCAGGCTGTCCATGGCGCTGTGGACGTTGATCTGCACGATGCCGAACGTCAGGATCAACGGGATCGCGATCCAGGTCTGCAGGCGATTCATCCACGCCGCCGGCATTGGCAGCACCAGCGGCACCTTCAGCGCGGCCATGCACAACAAGTAACCGATGCCGACAATCAGCGCATTGAGCTTGTAGTGCTCGGCCACCACCAGCAACGCGAAGAAACACCCGCTGTAGAGCCGTGCCTGGCGCAAGCCGAGTACCCGCAGCAGCAAGGGCACACATGCGCAGACCAAGGGCAGCAGCAAACTGCTCAGGTGCAGGCTGCCTTGGGCGATGGCGAACACGGTCCAGCACGTGAGGTCGATGAGGATCGCGGTTTGCACCAGGCGCCGGGTCGCGGCGACCGGGTAATCGATATGCCGAAGGTACAGGTACAACACCGGAATCGCGGTAATGGCGAACAGCAGGCCGACCGCCAAAGAGCTGATCCACGGTTGTGGCGGCAGCAGCCAGATCGCTGTCGCGAGCCCGCCGGCGAACGGAATGCAGAAACTCGGCAGGGCGATTTTCAGGCTCTGGCGGTCCAGGCGCAGGTCGATCACGTCGCTGAGGATGTAGCCCAGCAATAGCGCGAAACTCAGGCTGTAGAGGTTTTTCAGCCAGATCGGAGCGACCAGCGTTGCGCCGCTCAAGTGCCATTGAGGTTCGATCCAGAAGTACATCAGCAGCGGCAAACCGACGGTGGCCAGCAACAATTGGCTGACGATCGGGATCAAACCGAAGTGGCGCCCGACACGCGTGGCCACGGCGAACAGCGCCAGGGCCATTGCCCAGAACAACACGACCATCACGCTGCCGACTCCGCGACCGTGGCCGCTTGCACGTGCCGTCCGGCCCACGGCGCGAGGATGAAGCTGAACGCCAGGCCGAGGCTCACCGACAACCCGAAGTTGCTCACCGCTGGCGTGCTGGACACGGCCAGCAATCCGAACGACAGCCATGTGGTCAACGCCGCCAGCAAGGTGCCCAGCAGGCTGACGGCGGCGCCGCCGACCTGTTCGCGCATGAGGATCGCGTAATCGACGCTGATCGCCGTCACCAGCAGCAGGCCGAACAGGCTGAACAACGTCAGCGGCTGTCCGAGCCAGCCGAGACTGGCGAGGCTGCACAGCGCCGCCAGCAACGGCAGGGCGACGATGCGCAAGGCGCCGCCAAGGCCGAACGGCAGGATCAGCACCAATACGATCAGCACGCAGGAGGCGAGTTTCAGTTCCGCAGCGCTGATCTGGGTTTTGGCGAACACGTTATTCAATTCGCCCAGACGATCCACCAGTTCCACCCCCGGCAAGTCCAGCGCCTG
Organism: Pseudomonas sp. BF-R-01; assembly: GCF_019946615.1. Lineage (NCBI taxonomy): Bacteria > Pseudomonadati > Pseudomonadota > Gammaproteobacteria > Pseudomonadales > Pseudomonadaceae > Pseudomonas > Pseudomonas sp. BF-R-01. Next base: position 26,743 of record NZ_JAGYFX010000018.1, on the reverse strand, counting down.
TACCCGCAGCAGTGCAGGGTTGTTCAGGCCTTGCAGGCTGACCATCGCCGCCACGCCGTCTTCGGTCGGGCCCAGCCATAGCGTGCGATAGGGTTCGGCCAGCGGACCGGTCAGTGCGCTGTCGATGTCTTCAACCGGCAGTGCCTGCAACTTCGCCAATTCGGTTTTCAGTGCTTCGACGGGCACGCCGACGTCGAGCAGCGGTTGCCAGAACGCCGGCAACTTGTTCAGCGCTTCGCGCACTTGCCGTTGCTCGCTGGGCTGGCTGACCAGTTGGTTCAGCGACAGATAGCCTTGAAGTTTGTTCAGATTGACCAACTGATCCAGACGCTCGCTCAACGCGGTTTGGCGTTCGAGCAATGCTTGTTGATTGGCCGCTCGCACCAGGAAGAACTGGCTGGTGGGTTGGTAGCCGGTGATGCGCGCAATAGTCTGGGCTTCGTCGGTCAATTGCTGCGGTGCGCCGACCCATTGGCGAATATCGTTTTTGGTATCGAGCTGCAACAGACCGCCCACGCAGAAGGCAATCAGCAGCACCAGCAGCACGGGCGTACGGGCGATTTTCAACAGCCTTTCGCGCAGTGCCAGCAAATACTCGGCGACGCGCAATGGCCATTGCGCCGGGCGCAAATCCGAACCCTTGAGCAGCGCAGGCAACAGGCACACCGCAGACAGGTAGGCGCCGAGCAGGCCGGCGGCGGAGAACACGGCGATCTGGGTCAGGGCCGGGAACGGGGTCCAGGCCAGCGCGAGGTAACCGATGCAACTGGTGATCAGGCTCAGCGTCAGCCCCGGCAAGGTCAGGCGCAACGCCGGCCAGCTGTGCCAGGGTTTCAGGCTCCAGCTCTTGGACAAATAGTGCAGCGGGTAATCGACCGCGACGCCGATCAGGCTGGAGCCGAGCACCAGCGTCATCACATGCATATGGCCGAACAGCGCCACGCACGCCACCGCGCCAAACAGCATGCCCACCAGCACCGGGACGAACGCCAGCAATACGCGCAAACGGCGGAAGGCCAGCAACAACAGCAACAGAATGCCGACGGTGGCACCACCGCCGACCCAGGTTATCTCGCGTGAGGCTTGCCGCTGCCCGTTGGCCGCGTAGAGCAAGCCGCTGGCGGCCAGCAGTTGCACGTCAGCCTGGGCCGCATCTTCACGGCTGTGTTTGAGCAGATCGGCCACTTGCAGCGGCAGGTTCATGTCGAAAGCATTGCCGGTGGTGCGCGCCCGCAGTAACACCCAGCTCTTGCCATCGGCATCGGCGACCAGTGCGCCGCTGCCGATGTCCAGTTGCACCGAACCGTGTTGCGGCTGGCTGTTCTGGATGCGCCCGGTCAGGCCCAGCCAGTCATCCTGGCTCGGCACCAGGCTGAAACCGGTGAATGGGTCGAACAATGCCTGCACCCGTTGCTGGATGAACGCGTCGGGATGCTCGATCAATTGCTGGCGATCCGCAGCCGAGAGCATCGCCAACCGGCCTTGCAGCAGTTGCGTGCGCAGCGCCGGCAAGTCGGCTTGCAGGGTCCACTGGACCTTTTCGAACAAACCGCTGGCCTGCCATTGCTCGCCCAGTTTCTGCGCCATGGCGACGGCTTGCTGGCGATCGGTGTGACCGACCAGCACCAGCATTTCGCGGTTCAGCGGTTCTTGCATGCGTTGTTCGGCGCGCAGTTCCAGCGCGTCCGGCGCCGTGCCCGGCACCAGTTCCATCAGGTTGGCCGACAGCGGCGCGCCGTCCCGCCATTGCCAACCGGCGAGCGCGAGCACCGCCAGCAGCAGGATCAGAAACAGCCGTGGAAGCGTACGTTCACTCGGCAAAGTCATGTTGCTCCGCGTCGCTCAACGGTTGGGTGCTGGTGCTGTCCTGCATGCGCAGCAAGGTGCTGTCACCCTGGGTTTCCAGCAGTTCGATGGTGTTCACCAATTCGCCGCCGGTGATGTTGATCTGATTGAACACCTGCTTGAGCAGCAGCGAGCGCGGGGTCAGCGTCAGTTTCCAGTTCTGCGCCTCACCGCTCAGCGACAGTTCGAAGTCCCGTTGCAGCCCGCTGCTGTCGCCTTGCAGCACGGCGAGGAACAAGCGGTTCTGCTCGGCGCCGGCACTCTTGCCGGGCAGCATTTGCCAGCCGCTGGCGTCACGTCGCGCAATGCCTTTGCCGGTGATGCGGTAATCCTGTTGCAGCGGCGTTTTCAGCAACCACAGCAGGCCGTGGTTTTTTGCGAGAACGAAGGTGCCTTTGCTGGTCAGCGGCTGGGGCAGGGCGCGCAGGTGTTTTTCCTGGATGAAGTGGCCGTGGATCACATCGGGTTTGGCCAGTTGATCGCTGAGCTGTTGCAGATCGAAGGCATGGGCCAGGCCTGGAATGCCCAGCAACAGGCACAACACTGTAGGAGCGAGCTTGCTCGCGAAAAACCTGAGAGCGCCGCGGAGTGTCAGGTGTCCCGCGTCATCGTTAACGAGCATCGCCGGCAAGCCGGCTCCCACAGGGGAGCGGGGGTGGCAGAAAATCATGACAGGGCCCTTGCGACGGCGTCGGTGAAGATTTTGGGTGAGGCCAATTGCATCTCACGGCTGCTCATGTCGACTGCGACCTGCACCGAGACGGCGCGGGTCAAGCGTTCGCCGGTTTCCAGGTCGCTGATCAGGTAGTTGATCTTCAGCCGGTTCTCCCACTCCACCAGATTGGCGCGCACGTTCAGCTTTTGGCCAAACACGGCACCACGCACATAGCGCAATTGCAGGTCGATCACCGGCCAGGCATAGCCCGACTCGGACATGGCCGTGTAGTTGTGGCCGATTTTATCCAGCAGCGCACAACGGGCGATTTCCAGGTATTTGACGTATTGGCCGTGCCAGACCACGTTCATGCTGTCGACGTCAAAGAACGGCACGAGGATTTCCGTATCAGTGTGAAGCACTCCCTTGCTACGCATGCAGCCTCCAGTGTTGCTCGGCAATCCGTTTCAGGCACAGGCGCAATTCGCCTTCCAGCGCGCGGTCTTCGATGACCGGCGGGAAGTCCTTGGCCAGCTCTTCATGCATGGCAGCAAGGGCCGGCGGCAACGGGCGCGCGTCCTCGGCCTTGCTGCGCAGCCACACGCCTTGATTGGCGGCGAGCAGTGTGGCAGCGGCGACCTGTTCGGTCAGCTCCAGCACACGAATGGCATCGCGGGCAGCGATGGTGCCCATGCTCACCTTGTCCTGGTTGTGGCATTCGGTGGAGCGTGAAAACACGCTGGCCGGCATGGTGTTTTTCAGCGCCTCGGCGGTCCAGGCGCTGGTGCCGATCTGCACGGCTTTGAAGCCGTGGTTGAGCATCGCTCGATCTGCCGTGGCGCCGGAAAGGTTGCTCGGCAAGCCATGGTTGTAACGCTCGTCCACCAGCAACGCGAGTTGACGGTCGAGCAGGTCGGCCACGTTGGCCACCAGGTTTTTCAGGCTGTCCATGGCGAACGCGATGTGGCCGCCGTAGAAATGCCCGCCGTGCAGCACGCGCTCGGCTTCGGCATCGATGATCGGGTTGTCGTTGGCGCTGTTGAGTTCGATCTCGATGAACGAACGCAGCCAGTTCAGGCTGTCGGCCAAGACGCCGAGCACGTGCGGCGCGCAGCGCAGGGAATAGCGGTCTTGCAGGCGATGCAGCGGCGCGGTCGGCGCGTCGATCGCCAGGTCCTTGCGCAGCCACGCGGCGACCTGCATTTGCCCCGGATGCGGTTTGGTGGCGAACAGGCGCTCGTCGAAGTGCTCGGGATTGCCTTGCAGCGCGACCACGTTCAGCGCGGTGATGCGCGTTGCCAGTTGCAGCAGGTAATCGGCGCGGGCATAGGCCAGGCAAGCGAGGCCGGTCATGACGGCGGTGCCGTTCATCAGCGCGAGGGCTTCTTTGGGGCGCAGCACCAGCGGCTCCCAACCGAGTTCGCGGTGCACATCGGCGGCCTGGCGGCGTTCGCCACGGAACATCACTTCGCGCTCGCCGGACAAGGTCGCCGCGACATAGGACAGCGGCGTCAGATCACCGCTGGCGCCCACTGAACCTTCTTCCGGGATCAGCGGCAAAATGTCGTGTTCAAGGAATGCTTGCAGGCGTTCCAGCAGCTCAATGCGAACCCCCGACACGCCGTGGCACAGCGACTGCAAGCGTGCAGCCAGCACCGCGCGGGTGGCTTGGGCGTCGAGCAGTTTGCCCAGGCCGCAACCGTGGAACGTGTACAGATGACGCGGCAACGCTTCGACGTGATGCAGTGGCACCGCGACCACGCAGGAATCGCCGTAACCGGTGGTCACGCCATAAATCACGCCTTCCTTGTCCAGCAGGGAATCGAGGAATCGTGCGCCCTTGGCGATGCGCTCGCGGTACGCAGGGTCAGCCTGCAACTGCGTCGGCACCTGACGGTTGGCCAGGGCCAGCACGTCTTCGATGCGCAAAGGGAGTTCGCCGAAGGTTACCGGCTCAAGCGTTGGCGTCGTCATCGGTCTTCCAGAAAGGGTAAAAGTTGAACCATTGTTGAGGTGCTTCGAGGCAATAGTGGCCCAGGCGCTCGGCGTAGCGGGTCGCCCACTGATGAATGACCTGCTCGCGGTCGCTGCGCTTCCAGGTGATCGCATCGGCGAACGGTTCGAGGGTCAGTCGATAATCGCCGTCGGGTTTCTTCAGGCACAGCATCAGGTTGACCGGGCATTTCAACAGACCGGCCAACAACCATGGCCCCTGCGGAAACTTTGCCGGATGGCCAAGGAAATCCACAGTCACGCTGCGACCGCCGTGCAACGGCACGCGATCACCGGCAATCGCCAGCCATTCGCCGCGCTCCAGGCGCTCGTGCAGTTGCAGCATGATCACCGGGTCCAGTTCACTGACCTGAATCAACCGCAGATTGGTGGCCCCGGCCTCGCCCAGCAGACGATTGAACTGCTCGGCGTGCTTGGTGTGCACCAGCACGTTCATCGTGACCTTTTCGCCGATCTCCGCCAGCGCGCGGCAGACCTCGAGATTGCCCAGGTGTGCGCCCACCAGCAGTTGCCCGCGGCTGCCACGCAACTGATTGCGCAACAGCGCCGGGTCGACGATTTCGATTTGCTCGATGCTCAGCTTGCCGTTCCACACGTCGAGTTTGTCGAGCATCGAATCAGCGAAGGCCATGAACTGACCGAATACCCGCCAATGGGTCGGGCGCAATTCAGTGCGAGCGCTCCAGTCGGCGAGGCGTTGCTGGTATTGCCAGGCACTGCGGCGGGCGCTGCGACCGAACAGGAAAAAGTACAGAACGATGCCGTACAACAGCGGGCTCAACAGTCGGCGGCCAAGGACTTTGGCACCGAACGCAGTGAGCTTCATCAGCCAGAAACTGCCGCGCTCTTCGCGGTCGGCCCAATGCTTTTTGTCGACGTTGCTGCTCATGCTCGCCACCGCCGCCAGAGAATCACCGGCGCCCGCAGCAACATGCCGAAGAACAACCGGGTGTGCATGCTCGAAATCAGCACATTGTCGTGGAACATGCGGAAATGCGAGACGCCGTCCAGCGGGTAATGCACCTTAGTAGGCAACCACTGCATCGGCTGATTGCGCCAGGACAGGCGCACCAGAATGTCCGAGTCGAAGTCCATGCGCTTGCCGACTTTGGCCGATTCGATCACGGCGAGGGTCGGTGACAATGGATAGACGCGGAAACCGCACATGGAGTCGCGAATCTGCAACGACAAGGTGTTGATCCACACCATCACGTGCGTCAGGTAGCGGGCGTACAACCGACCTTTCGGCACACTGGCGTCGTATTGCGGATAGCCGCAGATCACTTCGCGTGGATGGGTGCGTGAGTGCTCGATGAACGTCGCGACGTCTTGCAGGTCGTGTTGACCGTCGGCGTCCACCTGCAAGGCGTGGCTGAAGCCCAGGCGTGAGGCTTCGCGCAGACCGGTCATGACAGCGCCGCCCTTGCCCTGGTTGGCGGCGAGGCGGATCAGGTAGACCATCTCGCGCTCAGCCAGGCGATCGAGCACTTTTGCGCAGGCCGGGCTGCTGGCATCGTCCACCAGAATGCACGGCAGGCCGCAGGTAATCAGGGCGTCGACCACCGTGGTGATGGCGGTTTCGTGGTTGTAGACGGGCACGACGGCGCAGGGGTTATGCATGTTGGCGTACACCTGGGAGACCGCGTTGATTCCATCGCGAGCAGGCTCGCTCCCACATTGGAATTGTGCAAAACGGCCCCTTGTGGGAGCGAGCCTGCTCGCGATTGAGTGCGCAGCACTCACCAAATTTATGCATCACTCGAAGCCTCCAGCAAAATCCGCCCGCTGGAACACGTGGCGGTCTCGTTGCGATAGGCGAAATACAACTTGCTGCGTACCGGATCGAAACGCAGGTGTAACTGGATTTCATCGCCGGGGCGCACCAGTTGCTGGAACTTCAGCACTTCCATGCCGGCGAATTTTTCCGGCAGGTTCATCAGTTGCTGGCCAAGGCTCAACGCCCAATCCACTTGCACCACGCCGGGCAATACCGGCGCCTGAGGGAAATGGCCGCTGAAGTAGGCGAGGTCCGGTGGCACCGCCAGTTGCAGGCTCCATTCGCCATCGGCTTCGACCTGCTCCAGCACTTGCGGCGCCTTTGGACGCGGCGCCAGCAGCTGCGCTTCGACGTCGGCCTGAGGCAGTTTGCCCTGAGCGTTCAGCGGCAACTGCCGCAGTAAACGCCAGCGTCGAGGCAAGGCAAGGGCTTCGCAATGCTGGCTCAGGTGTTGGCGCAATGCCTGAGTGAGGGTGCGTCGACCTTGATTGCGCAAGGCATGCAAACCTTGCTCGCTCAGCACCAGCAACGCACCCAGTGATGCGCGATTTTCCTGAACCACGCCCAGGCGCGCTTCGGCGACCCAGTCGTGGGCCATCAGCGCGTGTTCCAGCATCGGCAAGGAGATACGTTTTTCTTCCAGTTTGACGATCCGGTCCAGACGGCCCAGCAATTCGAAGCGGCCATCGGCCGCGATTCGCGCGGCATCCGCGGTGTGTTCAATATGGCCGGGTGGCAGGTACGGCGAGGCAATGAGCAGCGCGCCATCGCTGTCCTGGTTCAATTCGATGCCCGCAAACGGCTGCCACAAATCAAGTCCCTGGCGCCAGGCAATGCCGCCGGTTTCCGAGCTGCCGAAGATTTCCGTCGGCCACTGTTGCAGGCGTTGCTGCAGGCTTTGCGCTGCCTCGGCCGGCAATGCGCCGCCCGAGGAAAACACCCGACGAACTGCGCTCAAGGCCGGCCAGTCGAGGTTGTCGCCCATGCGCTTGAGCAGCGCCGGGCTGGCGACCCAGGCGAAGGCCGGGTGTTCGCGGCTGGCGCGCTGCAAATCTTCCGGAAAGGCCAGTTGCTTGCGCACGAACGAGCGCCCGGCACACAGCGGCCACAACACCCGAAACAGCAAACCGTAGATGTGTTGGGTGGCGACGCTGCCGATGATGCAGGCTTCAGCCAGATCGGCGCCCCAGAGGTGTTCCAGGGCTTCGACTTCATTGGCCAGTTGGCGCAGGTTTTTGTCGATGCGTTTGGGCGCGCCACTGGAGCCGGAGGTGCACAGGCTAAGCGAGCAGCGATCCAGGTCCAGTGCTGCTGCACTTAGCGGCGCATGGCGATAGTCGCTCAACTGAGCGTCATCGGCCTGATCTGTCAGCCACAGATCGACTTCGCTCGACCAGCGCTGGCGCGTCTGGGGTTGCAGGTCGGCAGGCAGCAATACGCTGATCCCGGCACGCCAGGCGCCAAGCAGGGCAATCGCCAGGTCGGCGGCGTCTTCCAGATGCACGGCAATGCGCTGCACACCCTGCGCTTGCAGGCCGGCGGCCAGGCTCAGGGCCTGTTCGCACAATTGTGCGTGATTCAGCACCGGCTCGGCCGTCACGGCGCGTTCCGGTTGAGCCTTGAGCAACAGGTGCTCAAGTTTTATCCAATTCATGGGTGGCCTCGTACCCGTTGTCGTATAAGCCATTCAATGGCAAACATCAGGCCGATCAACCCATAGGAGATCAGGCCGGTGTACAACATCCACCAACTCAGCGGCGCCCAGAGGGTCAGGGCGGCGGCGCACAAACCGTTGCAAAGAAAAAACCAGCACCAGGCAATGGTGACCTGGCGGGTGTAGCGAATGGCCTTGGCCGGCAAGCGTGGCTCACGCAGGCGGGCCAGGCGCTCGATCATCGGCGGGCCGAATTTCAGGCTCAACCCGAACAGCACCAGCATGAAGCCGCTGATCAGCACGGGGTACCAGCGCAGCATGGCGGGGCTGTCGAACAGTGCGAGCAACAGGCAAAACACGATGGCGACGATGGCCATCCACAGGCTCCCTGGTCGCCGCACGCCCGTCACCGCTCGCGCCAGCCACAGGCTGCCCAGCAGCAGGCCGAACTGCCACGGGGCGAAATGCTCCATGCCGAAATACACCGCGAAAGGGTACAGCAGCCCCGCGAGCAGCAGGCCGAGGCCGATCAGTCGACTCATGCGGCCGGCTGAACCAGACGGTAGACCGCCTCGACGACGTCGCTGACGGTACGCACCGATTTGAATTCTTCGGCGGCGATTTTCTTGCCGGTCTGGCGTTTGATGTGATCGATCAGGTCGACCGCGTCAATGCTGTCGATTTCCAGGTCCTGGTACAGGTTGGAGTCGAGGCTGACACGTTCTGGATCCAGCTCGAAGAGTTCGACCAAGGCATCGCGCAAGGTGTTGAAAATGTCGTCACGAGTTTGCATGGTCCGGTCTCAAGCTGCCTGTTTTGCAGTGACGAACGCCGCAAGGCTCGCCACGTTGCTGAAGTGATTGCGGGTGTCCTTGGCGTCGGCATCGATTTTGATGCCGTACTTTTTCTGGATCGCCAGGCCGAGTTCCAGGGCGTCGACGGAGTCCAGGCCCAGGCCTTCACCGAACAGCGTCTGGTCATTGCCGATGTCTTCGACGCTGATGTCTTCGAGGCCAAGGGCGTCGATGATCAACAGTTTTATTTCACGGTGCAGATCGCTCATCTTCGGCGAGCTCCTTAATAAAGTAGTGATGCAGGTAATCATTGAGCTTGCGCGAGGCTTGAGGCGCCGGGCCTTGTGCAGCGAAGGCCTGTGGGTCTATATCGGCCCCGACACGGAAACTGAAGTGCACGCGACGTTTAGGGATCCGATACCAGGGTTCAGCCTTGGTCAAAGTGGTCGGGCTGACCTTGATGACCACCGGTGTGAGAATTTTCGCACCGCGCAGTGCGATCGACGCCGCACCCCGATGGAAGGCGGGTGCTTCGCCGGGCTGGGTGCGGGTGCCTTCGGGGAAAATGATCAGGGTCTGGCCGCTTTTCAGCGCGTCGGCCGCGGCGTCGAGCATGTCCATGCTGCCATCGTTGCTGATGTATTCGGTGCAGCGTAACGGGCCACGGGTGAAGGGGTTTTCCCACAGGCTGCTTTTGACCACGCAGTTGGAATGGCGCACCAGGCCGATCAGGAACACCACGTCGATCAGCGACGGGTGATTGGCGATGATCATTTGCCCGGGGCGGCCGAGTTTTTCCGCGCCCTCGATGTCGTAGGTCAGCACGCCGGTGCGGGCCATGAACCGGACGAAAAACCAGAAACAGCGGCTGACGGTTTGCCGCGCACGCAAGCGGTGCGTCTGCGCATCGCCGGGCAGACAGCCCAGCACCGGGAATACCACCAGGCGCAGGCAGAGCCCGCCCAATCCGAAGAGGGTGAAGCTTGCGGCGGTGGCCAGCAAACGCCAGTAATAGGCGTCGCGGTTTTTTTCGGTTACCGATTGCGTTGCCAGTTCCATACACGATTTTTCCAGGCATGTTGGCAGGTGGTCTGCTGGCCCAGCAGGGTACGCAAGAGATTCAGGGCATGGGGCCAGTGGGCTTTGGACAACTCATCCGAAGTGCTGTTCAAGGACAATTGCCAGTCGTTGCCCGGCGTGAGCAACAAAGCCACCGCGTAGGGAAAGGGCACGTCGTCGATCCAGGTCGAATAGGCTTCGGGTGGCTGCTCTTCGGTGACCACCAGCAGGACGGCGGGCGCTCCTTCGCCAAGCAGCGCCGCAGCCTCTAGCATGCCGTGTTCAAGGCCATCGCCGGCCGCAGCCAGAGCGGTCATTTCGCTGGTTTCGCCACGCATGATCGACCACAGGCCGATGACTGCGTTGTGCACAGACAGGCTGAACTGAGTCGGCGACAGGGGCTGATCGGCGGCCAGATCGCTGAGGATTTCGAAGGTGCGCGGGGTTTCGCCGTGGCGGGAAATAAAGACCAACGGTAGGTCAGGGCGACCATCGGCCAATGGCCAGCCGACACTGAACGCCATCCGCGCCAGACGGCTGAGCCGCCGCCGTTGCATGGCCGGCAGAAACGAGACGTCGGGGGCGGCATCGCAGCTTGGCAGCACGACCGGTTGTCGGCTCCAGGCCTGCCAATCGTCCACGCTTTCGAGCCCAGGGGCCCACGCGCGCCATTGGGCGATGTTGAAGTTGATCACAGACATTCATCCCGCCCCTGCGGGCTTTCTTGACGCGGCAAGTCGCAAAATCGGCGATTCACCTGACGTGACGCTGAGCGTCGAGTGGCGCGCATTATCCCGTTGCGGCGAGCGCGTAGCAAATGCTGGTTACATTTTGCTCAACGAAATGTACCGATTGGTTCGTGAAAAGCTGTCGTTTGGCCATTATTCACGTCGGTGGACGGATGTCTGTCGGCGCCGAGAGCATTTTTCCGGACGAGAAGGCGGCTTTTTTGGTGAGTGTTTGCACCTGACTGCGTAGTCCCTGTGCCGGCGAGGTAGCTAAGCGACGCCGTGGACTACTACACTCGGTCATTCTTTGATACACGGAGGTTTTGACATGCGGCGCGTGGTATTCAATCAGAAAGGCGGCGTAGGCAAATCCAGCATTGCCTGCAATCTGGCGGCGGTCAGTGCCAGCGAGGGCTATCGCACCCTGTTGGTGGATCTTGATGCTCAGGCCAATTCGACCCAGTACCTCACCGGGCTCACCGGTAATGACATTCCGATGGGGATTGCCGACTTCTTCAAGCAAACGCTGTCTTCAGGCCCGTTTTCGAAGAAAAACCAGGTCGATATCTACGAAACCCCTTTCGACAACCTCCACGTCATCACCGCCACCGCCGAACTGGCGGACTTGCAACCCAAGCTTGAGGCGAAACACAAGATCAACAAGCTGCGCAAACTGCTCGACGAGCTGGCCGAAGATTACGACCGGATCTACCTCGATACGCCGCCAGCACTAAACTTTTATGCGGTTTCTGCCTTGATTGCCGCCGATCGTGTGCTGATCCCCTTCGACTGCGACAGTTTCTCGCGCCAGGCACTGTACGGTCTGCTGGCGGAAATCGAAGAATTGAAGGACGACCACAACGAAGGGCTGGAAGTGGAAGGCATCGTCGTCAACCAGTTCCAGGCCCGCGCCAGCCTGCCTCAGCAAATCCTCGACGAGTTGATTGCCGAAGGGCTGCCCGTGCTGCCGGTGTACCTGGGCACTTCGGTGCGCATGCGCGAATCGCATCAGGCCAACACGCCGCTGATCCACCTCGACCCACGGCACAAGCTGACCCAGCAATTCGTCGAGCTGCATAGCCTGCTGGAAAATGCCTGATCTCGCGATGACACCGAACACCTGTGGGAGCGAGACCGGCTTGCCGGCGATAGCGGTGTGTCAGACAACATCAATGTTGAATGACAGATAGCAATCGCGAGCAGGCTCGCTCCCACAATTGATCGAGGTGTTCTTAAATCCCCTGGCTACGCAACCAGCTCATCAACTGCGGCAACGGAAACGCCCCGCTCTGGCGTGCCACTTCCCGGCCGTTCTTGAATAGAATCAGGCTCGGAATCGAGCGAATCCCCAACTGCGCCGACAACTGCTGATTCGCCTCGCTGTCCAGCTTGGCCAGCCTGCATTTGCCCGCCAACTGACTGGCTGCCTGCTCAAACACCGGCGCAAAAGACTTGCACGGCCCGCACCAGTCCGCCCACACGTCCACCAGCAACGGCAGATCGCCCTTGATCTGACTGGCGTAATCACCTTGTTTCAATTCAAAAGGCTTGCTCAGCAAGACCTCGGCTTTGCAGCGCCCGCATTTCGGCTGATCGCCGAGGCGCTCGGCGGGGATGCGGTTGAGGCCGTTGCAGTGGGGGCAGGGGATGAGGAGTGGTTCGGACATAATCGGGCTCTGAATAAATGGGTAATCAGTGAAGCTGATCTGGAGTCGAAGTCGGTGGTTATCAAGGCGACATTCCGTAAGTCACTCAAGAGGAACAACTGATCTCCAAATGCTTCCCCCACTCCGGCGGCCGTTCGGCGTAACCCTCCATCCCCGGTTGCTCCTCGAACGGATTGCTCAGCACCGCATGCAGCCGGCGAACCTCTGAATAGTCGCCGCTCTCCGCCGCGTCGATGGCTTTCTGCGCCAGGTAGTTGCGCAGGATGTAGAGCGGATTGACCGCGTGCATCCGTTGGCGGCGTTGTTGCTGGTCAACTTCACCTTCGCGGGCAACACGGGCGACATAGCGTTCTGCCCAGGCATCAAAGCCCTTGATGTCGACGAAGTCGTCGCGCAAGCGGGCGACGGCCAGCTCGGGTGACTCGTCGCCGAGGCGGCGGAAGAACAGGCTGTAATCGACGCCGCTGTTCTGCATCAGTTGCAGCAGCTGTTCCAGCAGTTTCTGGTCATCGTCTTCAGCGGTGGTGAAGCCGAGGCGACGGCGCATCAGGTCCAGGTAATGGGCCTGGAACAGCGGCAGGTACAGGCCGAGGGTTTCGCGCAGGGCTTCGACGCTGATGAACGGCGTCAGCGCCTGGGCCAGCGCGCTGAGATTCCACTGGCCGATCGGCACCTGGTTGCTGAAGGAATAACGGCCCTGATCATCGGAGTGGTTGCAGATGAAGTTGGCGTCGAAGTCATCGAGGAAGGCGAACGGGCCGAAGTCGAAGGTGATGCCGAGGATCGACATGTTGTCGGTGTTCATCACGCCGTGGCAGAAGCCATAAGCCTGCCATTTGGCGATCAGCTCGGCATTGCGCTCGACGACTTCGCGGAACATCGCCAGGTACGGTTCTGGCTGTTCGAGGCATTCCGGGAAGTGCATGGCCAGCACGTGCTCGCCGAGTTCTTTCTGCTTTTCGGGGCGTTTGGTGTAGTAGAAATACTCGAAATGCCCGAAGCGCACATGGCTCGGTGACAGGCGCAGGATCATGGCTGCGCGTTCCTGTTTTTCGCGCCACACCGGCGTGTCGGAGCCGATCACGCACAACGCACGGGTGGTCGGGATGTTCAGGGCATGCAGCGCTTCGGACGCAAGAAACTCGCGGATCGACGAACGCAGCACCGCACGGCCATCGCCCATGCGCGAAAAAGGCGTCTGGCCGGCGCCCTTGAGGTGCAGGTCCCAATGCTCGCCGGCCTCGTTGTAGACCTCGCCCAGCAGCAGTCCGCGACCGTCGCCCAGCTGTGGGTTGTAGGAGCCGAACTGATGCCCGGAATACACCATCGCCCGCGGAATTGCATCGGCCCACAGCTTGTGGCCGCTGAACAGCTCGGCGAACTCCGGGGTTTCGGCCTCGGCCGGATCAAGGTCGAGCAGCGCCATGGCGGCAGGGCTCGCGACGACCAGGCGCGGGTTGTCGATAGGCTCGGGCAGTACGTGGGCAGAAAATGTATCGCCCAGGCGATCGAAGCGATTATCGAAGGTCAGTTCGTCGAGGGCTTTCACCGGCCATCTCCAGCAGAATGTCCGAGCATTCTGCTAGGGATAGGGCGGTTAGTCGAGTTTGGCGGGCGGCGGCTCTTGCAGCGGTTTGCCGTCGGCCATCGGCACGATGGTTTTGGCTTCCGGCTCGATGGGCACCATTTTGTATTCCTGGCCGTGCAGGTTCTTCAGGTAAACCTCCATCTGCCGGAACGAAATGTTGATGTGCTGCTTCTTGAACTCGCGGTTGATGAAGCGGTTGACCTCATCGAGTACCGGGTTGCGGTCGCCGAGGTCACGCACATGCATGCGCAGCTCGTGGTCGAGGGTGCTTTCGCCGAAGTTCAGGAAGTACACGTGCGGCTCCGGATCCTTCAGCACGCGCGGGTTGTCCCGGGCGGCTTTGAGCAGCAGTTCTTTCACCAGGTCCAGGTCCGAACCGTAATCGACGCCGAGCTTCAAGGTCACCCGGGTAATGGTGTCGGTCAGCGACCAGTTGATCAGTTGCCCGGTGATGAACGTCTTGTTCGGGACGATGATGTCCTTGCGGTCGAAGTCGGTGATGGTCGTGGCGCGGATGCGGATCTTGCTGACCGTGCCCGACAGGTTGCCGATGGTGATCGTGTCGCCGATCCGCACCGGGCGTTCGAACAGGATCATGATCCCGGAGATGAAGTTCGCAAAAATCTCCTGCATCCCGAAGCCAAGTCCCACCGAAAGCGCCGCCACCAGCCACTGCAACTTGTCCCAGCTCACGCCGAGCGTGGACAGGGTCGAGACGAAACCGATGCCGGCGATCACGTAAGACAGCAGCGTGGTCGTGGCGTAGGCGCTGCCCTGCGCCAGGTTCAGCTTCGACAATACGAACACTTCCAGCAGCCCTGGCAAGTTGCGCGCGAGGGCGAAGGTGATGCCGATGATGATCAGCGCCCCCAGCATGTCACCGATGCTGATCGGCACCATGCTCATGTTGGCGCCGGTGCCGCTGGTGTATTCGTAGAGGGTGATGTTGTCGAGGTACGAGAACACCGAAATCAGATCGGACCAGACCCAGTACAGCGCAGCGATGAAGCCGCCGAGCAGCGCCAGGCGAATCAGGCGCAACGACTGCTCGTTGACCTTCTCGATGTCCAGGGTCGGCTCTTCGATCACCGCTTCGCCATCGCCGGCCTCTTTCGCTGCCTGGCGTTTGGCCAGGGCGCGCTGGTACGCGAGACGGCGTGCCGCAACGCTCAGGCCGCGGACGAACGTGGCTTCGATCACCAGCCAGAACATCAGCAGGTAAAGCGTGTTGATCAAGCGGTCGCTGAGCTTCAGCGCGGTGTAGTAGTAGCCGAAGCACACCGCCACGAACAACGCGACAGGCAGGACGGTGAACATGACCCCGACCGCTTTGCGGAACAACGAGGCGTTTTCGTGCGTCGGGCTGCTGATCAGCAATCGACTGAGCAGCCAGGTCATCAAGGCGTAGCAGATCAGTACGACCGGCATGCCCAGCACGTCATCGGCCAGCCCCGCCGGTTGCAGCTCGGCAACGGCCACCACCGCAACCAACGCCATGACCACCAGCCCGAGACGGCGGACCCAGCCCTGGAGGAATTCGACCTGAGGCTTTTCCCAGCGGAAATGCAGTTCGGCGACGCCGCCCGGCGCGAGGATCCGGTAGGCGGTGTAGAACACCAGCCAGGCCTGAGCCATTTGCAGCAGCGCCGCGCCCATGTTGGCGTTCTGCCCCCGAGCGTCGATTTGCAGGGCCAGGCCACACAGGGCCAGGCCCAGCGCAACCGGCAATGCCAGCAGAATATTGACCAGAATCGCCTGCGGCGTGTGCAACTGGCTGTCACGTTTGAAGTGGCCGATGTCCTGGTGAACCTTGTTCAGTCGGGCATACAGGCTTTTGCGCCGCCACAGCAGGGCGCCGATCACCAGTACCAGCGGGAGAAACAGCAGCGGTCGCTGAGTCAGGCCGTCAATCAATTCACTCACGCTCGACGCCAGCGGCAGGGTCGCCACCTGGCGTTGCAGACGTTCCGGCACGCCGCGCATCCATTCAAGATCGAGCGGCTTGTTGCTGGGAATCCAGAACATCTGTTCGTCGAGGGTCGCCCGCAGGCTTTGCGCGGTGCTGAGCAGTTGTTTCTGATTGAGTTGCAGCGTGATCGATTCGTTGAGCACCGCGCTGAGTTCGCGGTTCAGCCGCTCCAGCAGGTCGGCGCGGGTCGTGGCCAGTTCCAGCAGGCTCTTGCGCAGTTGCGGGGTGACTTGCTCGGGCGGCTGAGTCGACAGCAGGTTGTCGACATAGGTCGCCGGGTTGCTGAGCAATTCCCGTTGCTGACTGACTTCGAACTGATACAGGCGGATGTCGGCGATCTGGTCGGCCAGGTCGCGGTCGACCTTGAGGCGCGGCAGGCCCTGTTTCTGTTTGTAGAGGATTTTCGACAGCAGCAGGCTGCCCTTGAGCACACTGATTTGCTCGTCGAGGGCCGAATCGCTCTGGGTTACGTTGTCGAGTTGCTGCTTGGTTTGCAGGTTCTGCTGGGTGACTTCGTTGAGACGGTCGGTGCTCTTGAGCAGGTAGTCCGAAAGCTTCAGGTTTGCCGCACTTTCGGTGGCCAGCAGGGCGCTGCCGCCGGACTTCTGCGCTTCGATAGACTGCTGCGTCACCGTCTCCTGAGACTGGGCCAGGCGTTTCTGGTTGATCAGGTTTTGCAGCTCCTGGATTTCGCGATCCAGGCGGTCGGATTTTTCCGAGAGCAAGTCATGCTGGCTGTTGCCCAGGTCCTGCAACTGGCTGTTGCCGGCCAGTTCCTGGCGACGTAGCGGGATCAGTGCATTCAGTGCCGCGAGTTCGGCATTGAGCAGGTCGCGCTGTTCGCTGCTCAAGGTCTTACCGTTGTCTTTGCCGGCCTTGAGGATGTTATTGATCTGCTGGATGCGCGTCTGGCTGGTGGAAATTTCAGCCTGGGCACGCTCAGGGCGGGTCTGGGCGGTAATGACCAGGCTGTTCGCATCGGCGAGGGCTTTCTGCATATCACTTTGCTGGGTCGCGCGCTCGGTCAGCATCTGCTCGAGCTGCTGCACGGATTCTTTGCCATAGCGTTGCGCCACAGGGATGACGCTGCTGGCTTTGAGGCGCGTCAGCTCGCGCTGGTTCTCGATGTTCTGCTTGGGCGCGGTAGCGAGTTGCTGCTTCAGATCGGCCAGCTTGCGCTCGTAATCACGCTTGTTGTTGAGCTGAGTCAGCGTGCTTTGCAGCAACGTTTGCAGAGCTTTCTGATCGGCTTCCGGCAGTTTGCGGTCGGCGATCTTGTCCAGGCTCGCCTGCACGGCTTCGCTGGACGGTGGTTCCGCCGCTTGCAGTGTGCCGACAGACAGACTCAAGCCCAGCAGGGCCATGATGAAAAAGGTGCGCAGGGTTGACATAGAGACCGATCGAAAACGAGACGAAGAATGAAGTTTAGAGGAAGAGTCCCGGACCCGGGCGACTTCCTTCGGGGAATCTGACGCCCACTTTGCCGATCTTGTTCCCTTCCATGACCGCGACGGTCCAGATGGTGTTGTTCCATTCCACCTGGTCACCCACGACTGGCGCACCGCCTACTTTGTGAGCAATGAAGCTGGCCAGAGTCATATCCGGATCGATGCCTTCGACTTTCAACCCGTACAGGGCAGCAACCGCCGCCAGCTGGGCATCTCCTTCGAGTACGAAGTCGCCGAAGAAGCGCAAATCGAGGCCTCGTTGAGGCGCCTGGCTAAACAGTTTTCCAAGGGCCGGCAGGTTGTGTTCGTGGCCGATCACGCAGAGCAAATCATCGACTTCGAGCACCGTACTACCCGACGGATGGAGCAGTTGCTGGCCACGAAACAGTGCGGCGATGCGTGTGCCTTCGGGCATTTTCAGTTCGCGAAGGGGCGAACCGATGCACCATTTTTCGGCACCGAGGCGATAAACGAACAGCTCCCACTCGCTGGTGACATGCACTTCCAGGGCTGAGCGCGAGATCGGCGCAGGTTCCGGTGGCACCGTCACCTTTAACAGTTTGGCGATCCACGGCAGGCTCGTCCCCTGTACCAGCAGCGACACCAGCACAATAAAGAAGGCGAGGTTGAAGTAGAGCTGGGCGTTGGGCAGACCGGCCATCAGCGGGAACACCGCCAGAATGATCGGGACCGCGCCGCGCAGGCCGACCCAGGAAATGAAGGCTTTCTCTCGACCGTGGAAGGCCTTGAAGGGCAGCAGGCCGACCAGCACCGACAGTGGCCGTGCAAACAGGATCATCCACAGCGCCAGGCCCAGCGCAGGCAAGGCGATCGGCAGCAAGTCGTGCGGCGTGACCAGCAGGCCCAGCACCAGGAACATGCCGATCTGCGCCAGCCACGCCATGCCGTCGAGCATGTGCAGAATGCCGTGGCGGCTGCGTACCGGACGGTTGCCGATCACCAGGCCGCACAGGTAAACCGCGAGGAAACCGCTGCCGTGCAGGGCGTTGGTCAGGGCGAACACCACCAGGCCGCCGGCGATCACCAGAATCGGATAGAGGCCGGTGGCCAGATTGATCCGGTTGACCAGTTGCAGCATCAGCCAGCCGCCACCGAGCCCGATCACGCCGCCGATGCCGAACTCGCGCAGCAGGTGGGTCAGCAGGCTCCAGTGCAGGCCGGTCTGGCCGCTGGCGAGCATGTCGATCAGGGTGACGGTGAGGAACACCGCCATCGGGTCGTTGCTGCCGGATTCGATTTCGAGACTGGCGGTGACCCGTTCGTTCAAGCCTTTGCCGCCGAGCAGCGAGAACACCGCCGCAGCATCCGTGGAGCCGACGATGGCGCCGATCAGCAGGCCCTGAATCAGGTTCAGATCGAACAGCCAGGCCGCGGCCATGCCGGTCAGCCCGGTGGTGATCAACACCCCGACCGTGGCCAGCGACAGCGCCGGCCATAACGCCACACGAAAACTCGACACCCTGGTGCGCAAACCGCCGTCGAGCAGGATCACCGCCAGTGCAAGGTTGCCGACCAGATAGGCCGTTGGGTAGTTATCGAAAATAATCCCGCCGCCATCGACGCCGGCGGCCATGCCCACGGCCAGGATGATCACCAGAATCGGGATGCCGAGGCGGGACGAAAGTGAGCTCACCAGAATGCTCGCACCTACCAGCAACGCGCCGATCAAGAACAGGCTGTTGATGGTCGTCGCATTCAAAGGCAATACTCCAGAAAGCTGAAAGGCGGGCACACACTGACCATGCAGTCTGCGTGCCAGCGATTCTAACCTGTTGAAATGTGATGCTGTCAAAAAGCTTTTGCAGATCAAAAGCCCTACGCGAAATCCGCCATTACGCAATCCCCTGTAGGAGCTGGCTTGCCAGCGATGGCGGCCTCAAGATCATCGCAAAATCTTAGGGCCTCATCGCCGGCAAGCCGGCTCCTACAGGGATTTGTGGTGTTAGCGGGTCAGAGGCTGAACCGTCCAACCATTGTGTTCAGGTCCACTGCCAATCGCGACAGTTCGTTGCTCGCCGCGCTGGTCTGATTGGCGCCGGTGGCGGATTGCACCGACAGATCACGAATGTTCACCAGGTTACGATCCACTTCACGGGCCACTTGGGCCTGTTCTTCGGCCGCGCTGGCGATCACCAGGTTGCGTTCGTTGATTTCGACGATGGCGCTGTTGATCGTGTCCAGCGACATCCCTGCGCCGCGAGCGATGTTCAAGGTCGACTCGGCGCGCTCGGTGCTGTTGCGCATCGAATCCACCGCGTGCTCGGTGCCGGTCTGAATGCTGCCGATCATGCGTTCGATTTCGCTGGTCGATTGCTGAGTGCGGTGCGCCAGCGCACGCACTTCGTCCGCCACCACCGCAAAACCGCGCCCGGCTTCACCGGCACGGGCCGCTTCGATGGCGGCGTTCAAGGCCAGCAGGTTGGTCTGGTCCGCCAGGCCACGGATCACGTCCAGTACCTTGCCGATGTCGCGGGATTCATTGGCCAGATCGCCGATCAGTGTCGCCGTGCTCTGCACATCGGCGCTCATGCGTTCGATGGCGCTGACGGTTTCCTGCACCAGATCACGGCCGTCACCGGCCGACGTGGTGGCGTTCTTCGATGCTTCCGAGGTGCTCACCGCGTTGCGCGCGACTTCTTCCACGGCGCTGGTCATTTCGTTGACAGCGGTGGCGGCCTGTTCGATTTCGTTGTTCTGCTGGGTCAGGCCACGGGCGCTTTCGTCGGTGACACTGTTGAGCTCTTCAGCGGCGGAGGCCAGTTGCGTGGCCGAGCCGGAAATCCGCTGCAGGGTGTCACGCAGCTTGTCTTGCATCTTCGACATGGCCAGCAGCAAACGGCCGGCTTCGTCTTCGCCATCAACGGTGATCGGGCGAGTCAGGTTACCTTCGGCAATTTGTTCGGCAGCGCTCAAGGCATTGGCGATTGGCTTGGTGATGCTGTTGGTCAGCAGCCAGGCAAACAGCACGGTCAGGCCGGTGGCGATGACCAGCAAGGTGATCACCAGATTGAAGGCCGAATCATATTGATCGGCGGCGCGCTGATTGGTGTCGAGGGACTGCTGGGTGTTGATCTCCAGCAAGCGATTGAGCACCGCGTTGACGGCTTCGGAGTTGGTCAGCAGATCAGTGTTGAGCAGCGTGCGCAGTTCATCGACCTGATTGTTGCGCGACAGGGTTTTCATCCGGTCTTCGATCTGGCGGTACTGCCCCAGCAACTGCACGTATTGATCGTAGGCTGCACGTTCCTGCGGGCTGGCGATCAGTTTTTCGTAGGTGGCTTGAGCCGCACGAATCTGTTGGTTGCGCGTGTCCAGCAGCTCCATGGTTTTCTGCTGAACATCGGGCTCGCGGTTCACCAGCAAACGGTAGGACAGCACCCGCAGGCGCAAGGTGAGTTGGGTGAACTCGTCGAGGCTTTTGATACTCGGCACGCTGCTCAAGGTGATCTCCTCGGCAGCACCGCGAATCTTGCTCATCTGGTTCAAGGCAAACACCCCCAGAACCAGCATCAGACCGCCAATCAGGGCGAAACCGAGGAACGCCCGCGGAGCGATATTCATATTACGAAGGGACATGGTGTTTACCGAAAAGAGCGCACCTGTGCGGCGCTGAGACTGACGTATGGATGACTTATCGGTCATACGACTAAAGTCTTGAGGGGCTGCGCGTATTTGTCGCAGTCAGACTGTTTCCTGTAGGAGCGAAGCTTGCTCGCGAAGGGCGTTAACGGTAACGCGTGCAGTCTGGATGAACGCGTTGTCTGGACGTCCTTCGCGAGCAAGCATCGCTCCTACAGGAACTATGGCGACGAAGTGCAGGAACCAGATCCGCCAATCACAGTCTTTAAAGTTCGCGAGGAAGGTCGCCCGCCAGGAAAATCAAGGCCTTGCGCCCCATTAACCCTGGCATCCGTGGTGACTTTTCTTTATCGTACGCGCCCCTTGAAAATGCTTGGAAAATCAAAATGTTGGAAGCATCCCTAAGCCAATTGGAACAACTGGTCAGCGACCTTGTTCAACAGAACCAGACCCTGAGTGCAGAACTGGCCCAGGCCAAGGATGAAAACGAAAGCCTGCAACTGAGCCTGATGGAACAGGAAGAGAAACAAGGCGCCACCGCCGCCCGCATCCAGGCCCTGGTTGAACGCGTCAGCGCCGGCCCGGTCAGCGCATGAGTGTCGGCGCCGCAGGGGTAAAAGTCGTCTCGATCCTGGGGGAGGACTATTCGATCAAGGCGCCGGCCGGGGAAGAGCAAACCCTGCTGGACGCCGCATTGATGTTGAAGGCTGCTTTGGCTGACACAAAAAGAAAGTACCCGACCCTGATCGGTGACCGACTGCTGGTGCTGGCCGCGATGAATCTGTGTTCTCAGCAGATCGAAATGAAAAAGCAGCACAAGCTCGAACTCGACCGTTACCAAGAGCAAGTCAGCGCCACGGTTGAAGTGATCTCCAAGACGATCAATCAGGCCTGATCGGCTTTGCGCACAACCAAAGAATAAATTGTCGTTTGCGTTGTATACAATCGGCACGGCTGTTGCAGTGTTTCAGCCTCTTATTCTTTGGGGGTGCTCCATGCAGTTCTGGCGTCGCAGTATTCAATGGCAGTTGATCCTCAGTATGGGCACCGCCCTGCTGGTCAGTATTCTGATCGTGGTTGGCGTTTATACCCTCGTGGTCAACCGTCTCGCCCAGAGCTACCTGGTCGAACAAGCGCTGCCGTCGAGCATCGAAGCGATGCGCAACGACATCGAGCGCATCCTCGTTCAACCCCTCACCGCCGCCAAGGACATCGCCAGCAACAGCATGGTGCGCGACTGGCTCGCCGGGGGCGAAAACAGTGATCAGACCGCCGCGTTCGTGCAGTATCTGGAAGGCATCCGCGCCGAACACAAAGCCTTTACCGCATTAATTGTCGGTACGGCTTCAAACCACTATTTCACTGAAAAAGGCCTGGACCGCAGCCTTAGCCGTTCCAATCCCAAAGACGCCTGGTTCTATTCGTTCCTCGACAGCAACCAGCCGCGCACCCTCAATATCGACAACGACACAGCCACCGGAGAATTGGCGCTGTTCATCGACCTCAAGGTCGAGCAGGCCGGCAAAGTCGTGGGCGTTGCCGGGCTTGGCCTGAGCATGAAAGAGCTGTCGGAGCTGATTCACAACTTCACCTTCGGTGAGCGCGGCAAGGTCTATCTCGTGCGTTCCGACGGTTTGATCCAGGTTCACCCCGAAGCGCAATTCAGTGGCAAACGCACCTTGGTCGAGCAAATCGGTGCGTCGGCCGCGCAGGCAGTCATGGGTCAAAAAGCTGCCAGCAGCAGCTTCGTGCGTGATGGCGAAGACTTCCTCGCGTTGAGCCTGCCGCTGAGGGATCTGGGCTGGACCCTGGTGGCCGAAGTGCCACAGTCGCAGATCTACGCCGAAGCCCGCCGCGCCATGTGGATGAGCAGCGGCATTGGCCTGGCGGTGGCGCTGGTATGCCTGTTACTGGTGGTGTTGCTGGCCCGTGGGTTGGTGCGGCCGATTCGTCAGGTAACAGCGGCGCTGGTAGCCATCGGTAGCGGTGGTGGAGATTTGACCCACCGGTTAGATTCCAGCCGCGCCGATGAACTGGGTGACCTGGCACGCGGCTTCAATCGATTCCTTGACAGCCAGCGCGAGATGATCGGCGAAGTGCTGACCACCAGTGAGCGTTTGCGCACCGCCGTCAGCCAGGTGGCGAAGGTTGTGGACAACACCGCCGAACGCTCCGGGCGTCAGCAGGAAATGACCGACATGGTTGCCACCGCCGTCCACGAAATGGGCCTGACCGTGCAGGAAATCGCGCAGAACGCCGGTAACGCGGCGGTTGCTTCGCAGGATGCTCGCGACGAAGCGATGCAGGCGCGGGAAGTGGTCGGTGGGTCGATCCGACATATTGAAAGCATGTCCGATGAAATCGGTGTCGCCGCCAGTGCGGTGGGCGAACTGGCTGATCAGGTGGCGTCGATCGATCAGGTGTTGGCGGTGATTCGCGGGATTTCCGAGCAGACCAACCTGTTGGCGTTGAATGCGGCTATTGAAGCGGCGCGGGCTGGAGACATGGGCCGTGGATTTGCCGTCGTGGCAGATGAAGTGCGGACGCTGGCGCGGCGAACTCAAACGTCCACCGATGAAATTCAGCAAATAATCGGCAGCCTCAAACAAGGTGCGGAGAACGCGGTGTCGTCGATGCACACCGGTCAAGCGGCGACCGGCACCGGTGTCGAATCGAGCCAGCGCACCGGGACGTCGCTGACCGCGATTACCGGGCAGATCGAGCGCATCAGCGACATGAACCATCAAGTCGCGACCGCGACGGAAGAACAGTCGGCGGTAACCGAAGAGATCAACCGCAACGTGCAGGGGATTTCCGACTTGGCTCGGGCGACGGCAGGGGAGGTCAGGGCTTGCCGAGAGGATTGTCAGACGTTGCAGCGGTTGGCGGATGATTTGGCGCGGCAGATGGGTGGGTTTCGGTTGAGCTGAGTTTCGAGTCCCAGGCAGCACAGGCTGGCCGAGAGCGCGACGATAGTTTGTGCGCTCTCGGGGCGCTGATGATCAGTCAGAAACGAATGACGAGACCAAAAGCTCTTTCCCATATACCTCAGCACCATTGACGGTATCGATATAAAAAACCCGCTTCTCTCTCACGACCCAGGAACGTTGTTGTTCATCGATATAGGTGTCGCCACTGGTCATTGATCTGAACATGTCATCGCGGTTAAACAACCGATTACCAATTTGGGTATCACCCTCTGTTTTGACGGTTACGCGATAGCCGTTATCGATTTGCCAGCGATACTCTTTGCCTGTGACGGTGCTGTTGCGACTACCTCTTACCTTGTCACCCACTCTGGTGGCCAGAATGAATTGGTCGTGGGTGAGCCGTATATAAGGGTCTATTTTTGGTGTGCGTTCTGCGGCAGGGAAGCCATAGACAACGCTTAGCCACTCGTTGGCAGACATGGCCTCGTAGTCCTTGTACCCGACGAGGTAGTCCCACTCATATCGCTCGTCGGGCGAAACGATTTCCATCATACCGACAGCCGTTGTTTCAGTACTCTCCGAAGCTTTCTTCTCACCGGTGGCGCCAACGGAAACCATCTCAATAGTGATAAGGGACTGTTCGTTTGACGGCCTGTGATAATTCTTGTCGAGGACGATGTATTCAATCCCTTTGGAATCGGTCCAAATCGTTCCCGCTCTTCCAGGCCCAGCTGAAATGGATGCCAGAACGCAATAGTCACGGCTGACAAGTCCTGGGAGTTTGATTGTTTTGTCTGCAAGTGTGTTTGGCGTATTCATCATGCTCTCTCAAATAGGAGGACCGACGGACAGGGTGATGTCCGTCGTTGCCGACAAATAGTGTGACGTCGGGAATCCAGCCTATCGGAGCTGCCTTGATTACACAGCTGTCAGAAATAACAGGTGTGTCGAGTGCAGAGTTGGCGTGTTTCAAAATGAACACTCAATGCATTACCAATACTCTGCACTGAATCAGTTGCTCAGAACCACTCATCCTGCATGTTCAAACACACATCATCCAGAGCCTCAAGAATCGCCAATTCATGGTGGCAACCCGGCACTTCCCAGGTCAGGAAATACCGCGCCGCCTGCAGCTTGCCTTTATAGAAGCTCACATCCGCCGCATTCCCCTTGGTCAACCCTTCTTCGGCGCGAATCGCCTGCTCCAGCCAGCGCCAGCCAATCACTGTGTGCCCAAACACCTTCAAGTACAGCGCCGAATTCGCCAGGCTGCTGTTGACCTTGCCTTGAGCCAGGTCGGTCAGCAAACCGAGGGTTACGGTTTGCAGGCGGGCCACCAGTTTCTCCAGCGGTTCACGCAGCGCATTCAACGATTCGTACGCTTGCGCCCGCTCGGCAGTGTCGGCGATCAGGCGGATCAATTGCTTCAGTCCCGCACCACCGTTCTGCGCCAGTTTGCGGCCCAGCAAGTCCAGTGACTGAATGCCGTGGGTGCCTTCATGAATCGGGTTCAGACGGTTGTCGCGGTAATACTGCTCAACCGGGTATTCGCGGGTATAACCGTGACCGCCGAGAATCTGGATCGCCAGTTCGTTGGCCTTCAGGCAAAACTCCGACGGCCAGGATTTGACGATTGGCGTCAGCAAGTCCAGCAGCTCATGGGCCTGTTTGCGCTCGGCTTCGGTCGCAAGCGTCGTGGTGTCATCGAACAGTCGCGCCGCGTACAGCCCGAGGTCGAACGAGCCTTCGACGTAAGCCTTTTGCGTGAGCAACATGCGTTTGACGTCGGCGTGCTGAATGATCGCCACCGGCGCGGTGTTCGGGTCTTTGCTGTCCGGCACGCGGCCTTGCGGACGCTCGCGGGCGTACTCCAGCGAATACAGGTAACCGGCGTAACCGAGCATCACCGCGCCCATGCCGACGCCGATCCGTGCTTCGTTCATCATCTGGAACATGTAGCTCAAACCGTGGTGCGGCTTGCCCACCAGATAACCGACGCACTCACCGTTATCACCGAAGTTCAGTGCCGTGGACGTGGTGCCGCGCCAGCCCATCTTGTGGAACAGCCCGGCCAGCAACACGTCATTGCGCTTGCCCAGGCTGCCGTCATCGTTGACCAGGAACTTGGGCACGATAAACAGCGAAATGCCTTTCACCCCGGCCGGTGCGTCCGGCAACTTGGCCAGCACCATGTGCACGATGTTTTCCGACAGCGGGTGATCGCCGCCGGAGATGAAGATCTTGTTGCCCTTGAGTCGATAGGTGCCGTCAGAAGCGGGCTCGGCGCGGGTACGAATATCCGACAACGACGAACCGGCATGGGGCTCGGTCAGGGCCATGGTGCCGAAGAAACGGCCGTCGATCATCGGTTGCAGGAAGCGCTGCTTCTGTTCCTCGGTGCCGAAGCTTTCGATCAGGTTCGCCGCACCCATGGTCAGGAACGGGTATGAAGTCGAGGCCGCGTTGGCTGACTGGAAGTGCGCGAAACACGCCTGGGACAACAGCGTAGGCAGTTGCATGCCGCCGGCGTCGAAACTGCGCGCGGCGTTGAGGAAACCGGCTTCGAGGAAGGCATCCACCGCTGGTTTCACTTCCGGAATCAGAATCGCCTGACCGTTCTCATAGCGCGGCTCGTTCTCGTCGCCCTTGCGGTTGTGCGGGGCGAAAAACTTCTCGGCAATGCTGCGAGCGGTGCCGATGGCGGCGTCGAAGGTCTCGCGATTGTGCTCGGCGAAACGCTCTCGCTGGGTCAGGCCTTCGGCGTCGAGGACTTCATACAGCTCGAAAGCCAGATTGCGGGAACTGAGCAACGTCTCGGACATGGCGGCCTACCTTTTTTTGGAATGGACCGAGTCTAGGCGTGGGGATAGAGGCTGAACAGGATGATTGATGAGCGTGATGGTAGGGCAGAGCGACGACTTAACAGGCACCACAAAACAAATGTGGGAGCGAGCCTGCTCGCGATAGCGGTGTTTCATCCAATACATGTGTCGGATGACACACCGCTATCGCGAGC